>NZ_JBMKKT010000099.1:0-151510 GCF_049239625.1 Tenacibaculum sp. MEBiC06402 | reverse complement strand
ATTCTTTTTTCCATTGATGAAAAAAGAAGCAAAAAAATCTAGTCTTCATAGCTTTTCACTCAAAAAATCACATCCTCGAAACGGAATGAAAAGAACTCATCTTCCTTACGTCAGATTCAAACAGCTTTTCATTCTTATCGTTTCTTGTGGTGGATTTTATGGCTCAATCTATAGATGACGTTTGAATTATAACTAAAACTACCGACCTCAGAAGATCAGCGTTAAGAAAATTGAGTGCAAATTCGTTAGAAATAAAATCTGTTTGAGGCAACGCCGAGTTATTTTTTTTTAGAAGTTGTGCGAAGATTTTTAGTTGATATTCTGCAGTCTTGATCTTTGCTTAGTTCACTCCATTTTTATTGGATTAAGTGTTCATGAACCTCCTAACGTCGCTTTCTTTGTATCAAGACAAAGAATGATTATAACAAACGTTATTACGAACAAAACCAAGCCTGTCAGTTCGAGTGCTTTTGAAGAATGAAAAAGTGTATCGAGAACAGATTTTTAGTTCCAAACCACATCTCGATACAAAATTATGTTTCACGTTGTTTCTCATCATTTCACTCGATGTGACAATAGGTTAAACAAAAACAACTCTTTCCACTTTTGTCTTTCTTCTTTAGACTCAACTCCACTATTGCACTGACACAAAATATTTTGTATGTTTAAACCACGAAAAAAGATAAAGTAATAGACCAGTCCCCCTGTTCCTTTTTATTTTTTTAGAAAACTTATTATATCAAAAGCAAAATTCAAAACATAATTTTTCGGTCAGTTTTTAATTGTTTTTGGTATGGATAATTATGAATTAATTGTAAACAAAAAAGCCATTTTTTAAATTAAAATGATAAGAAACGAAGAAAAAATAAATAAAGCTATTAATAATGTCGTAAAACATGGTTGGGGAATTATAGATTTAAGAAATTGTGGTCTCAAAGAAATACCTAGAGAATTATATAATTATCCCAATCTAGTTTCAATTGACATTAGTAATACTCCCTATGCAGATGAGAGTGAAAAAAATCAAATAACCGAAATTCCTGATGATATTTCTCGTATAAAGAGATTAACGAGGTTAAATTTAGAAAACAATAAAATTGAAAGAGTTTCAGAGAAAATAGCAACTTTGACTAGACTTAAACACCTAAATTTAAATAATAATAAGCTAGAAGAACTTTCTGAAAAAATTGCAAATATGTCAGGATTGGAAGAGCTGAAGATTTCCAATAACCCTTTTGAAATGCTCCCTCCTGAAATAATAGCTAGAGGAATAGATTCTGTTAGGAATTTTTTTAAAGAATTAAAAGAGCAAGATTATATATATGAGGTGAAGTTACTAATTGTAGGGGAGGGTAGAGTTGGTAAAACTTGTCTTTCTCAAGCTCTAGTTAACGATGAATATGAATTGAATCATGAAGAAAGTACAGAAGGCATCAAGATTAATAGATGGATAATTCCCAAGAGTGAAATAGAAACAATTAACCCTAGGATAAATAGAGATTTTCAGATAAATATTTGGGATTTTGGAGGACAAGAGATTTATCACTCTACTCATCAATTTTTTTTAACTAAAAGATCTATATATTTATTGGTAACTGAATCAAGAAAAGAGGATAGTCACGATGATTTTTTTTATTGGTTAAATATTATAAAATTATTAGGAGATAAAAGCCCAGTAATGATGCTATTAAACAAAGCAGATCAACCTAATAAAGAGTTGCCAATAAATGAATATAAGGCAGCGTTTAATAACATAATTAATTTTAATAAAATTAGTTTAAAGAGAGAACATCGAGATAATTTTTTAAAATTTAAAGATTTATTAAAGGAAACAGCCTCAAAACTACCACATATTGGAAATCCACTACCAAAAGTATGGGTAGAAATTAGAAAAGATTTAGAAGAACTGAAATTATCAGGAAAAAATTACATTAGTCAATCAGAGTATTTTGAAATTTGTAAAAATCATTACAGGAAGGAAGATAGTGCTCTATTGCTAAGCGAATATTTTCATGATTTGGGAGTAATCATACATTTCCAGAAGGATATCGAACTAAAAGACATTGTGATATTAAATCACGAATGGATAACTAAGGGTGTATATAAAATATTAGATGATAAAAGGGTAATTGAACAAAATGGTAGGTTTAATTATGAAGATATAGAAAGAATATGGACAAATGATGACTTTAATTTAAAAACACGAGAGTTAATTTCTTTAATGAAAAACACAAAGTTTGATTTATGTTTTGAATTAAAAAACGGTGAATTTCTTGTACCAAGATTATTACCTGTGGATGAAATTGACCATAACTGGGAACCTTCAAATCACAATTCAAAATTTGAATTTAGATATAAATTTATGCCTAAGGGAATTGTGGCAAGATTAATTGTAAAAATGAATTCAGATATTTATGAAAATAAATATTGGAGATATGGAGTAATTTTAAACTATGAAGATACATTTGCATTAATCAAGGAAAAATATTTTGAGAATAAAATAACTATTGAATTAAATGGTAAGAATAAAAGAGAGTTTCTATTTTTAATTCGTAAGACATTAAACGAAATTCATAGAGATTTTAATAAGTTAGATGTTGCAGAGATGATACCTTGCAACTGTAGTTTATGTAAAGAAAGTGAAAAACCACATTTTTATGAGTTTAATTTGTTGAAAAGGTATGAATCAAAAGAGTTATTTGATATTCGTTGTGATATTAGTTTGGAAAATGTGAATGTTTTGGAGCTTACAAGTGATATTTCACGTAAAGCAATAAATGATGAAAAAATTATAATTTGTGAGAATCAAAATGCTGAATTACTTACAAGTGTTGGATTTTCCAAAACAAAGTTTTTTCCTGAAAATAACAGTAATGGAGTATTTATTAAAATTAAGACAAATCCAGATTATTTTGGTTTAAGGGATAGAGATTTTTTAATTGACTCAGAGATAGATAAAATTCAGAAAAAATACCCTAATTACTATATTCTAAATTACTATTGTATAGAGAATTATTTGTTTCACCCAAGAAATATTAATGAGTTAAAGTTAGAAGGTTTTGATATTAAGGAATATACGGATGAAATTATTAGACAAAAAAATGAAGTCAAATATGAGATCATTTCTAATTTCAAAAAATCAAGAGATTCTTATCAAGAGTTTAAAATTACTTCAGAAAGAATTAGAAATAGATCAGAGAGATCAGTAATTGATGATTTAGGTTCAGATGAATTAGAGGTGTTTTTTAAGTACTATAGTATGAAAGATAAATTTAATAAAGATTCTATTCAAAAGTATCAATTAAAACAGTCTGAATTAGCAAACACAAAATGGTTTAAAGACACTATAGGTAAAATTATTGAGTCATAATTTTACGTTCATAATAAATTGTAAAGGAATGTTAAGTGTTTTTCTTTTACTCATTATCTTTGCAAAAATTTATTACCGTTGAGTAAGCAAACCATTGTAAACTACTACCAAAATGCTACAAAGGTAGCTTTGGTACAACAGGCGCTACAACAAGAGAAACACCATTTTCAACTTTCGAATTTGGTCGGCTCTTCGTTGTCTTTTGTCATATCCGAAACTTTTAAAACTGCCGACAAACCTTACTTGTTTATTTGTAACGATAAAGAAGAAGCGGCGTATTATTTAAACGACTTGGAGCAATTACTTGGAGAGAAAAACGTATTGTTTTATCCAGGTTCGTATCGTCGTCCGTATCAAATAGAAGAAACCGACAATGCCAATGTATTGTTGCGTTCGGAAGTACTCAACCGCGTCAATTCTCGTAAAAAACCAGCGGTAATTGTTACCTATCCAACCGCACTTTTTGAAAAAGTAGTGACTAAAAAAGAGTTGGAGAAAAACACATTAAAGGTAACACGAGGAGAAAAACTATCGCTCGATTTTATCAACGAAGTGCTGTTTGAATATCATTTTAAACGTGTAGATTTTGTTACCGAACCTGGTGAGTTTTCGGTACGTGGAGGAATTGTAGATGTATTTTCATTTTCAAACGATGAACCTTACAGAATTGAGTTTTTCGGTGATGAAGTAGATAGCATTCGAAGCTTTGATGTAGAAACACAACTTTCAAATGACAAGCTCAAGAAAGTGAGTATTATGCCAAATGTAGAAAACAAAGCGTTGCAAGAATCGCGTGAAAGTTTTTTAAAATACATTGCGGCAAATACCGTGTTGTTTGTAAAAAACAAAGATTTACTCACTGGAAATCTCGATAAATTTTTCCGCAAAGCGGAAGTAGAATTTGAAAAGCTGTCGAAAGAAGTTCAGCATTCAAAACCAGCAGAGTTGTTTTGTAATGGAAATGCAATTGAAAGTCAGTTAGCTGATTTTACAGTTGCTTATCTTGATAAAGTGTCACCTCGAGCGCAGTCGAGAGGCATTTCAGAATCGGTTCTCGATTCCGCTCGAGGTGATATTTCGTTCAACGTTCGTTCCCAGCCTTCTTTTAACAAACAATTCGATTTGTTAATTGAAGATTTAAATGTGCATCATAGTAAAGGATATACCAACTATATTTTCTGTGCGAACGAAAAGCAAGCACAACGTTTCCATGATATTTTTGATGACGCCGATGAAGAAGTTCATTATGAAACGGTGGTTTTTCCAATTTATCAAGGATTTATAGATGAAGATCAAAAGATTGTGTGTTATACCGATCATCAAATCTTTGAACGTTATCACAAATTCCGATTAAAAAATGGCTACGCCAAAAAGCAATCCATCACGCTGAAGGAACTTACCAATCTTGAAAAAGGTGATTATGTAACACATATCGATCACGGAGTTGGGCGTTTTGCTGGATTACAAAAAATTGATGTTGACGGAAAGAAACAAGAAGCGATTAAGTTAATTTATGGTGATCGCGATATTTTGTATGTGAGTATTCACTCGTTGCACAAAATTTCGAAGTTCAATGGAAAAGACGGAAAAGCTCCAAAAATATTCAAGTTAGGTTCAAATGCTTGGAAGAAAATCAAGCAGAAAACCAAAACACGTGTTAAAGAAATTGCCTTTAACTTAATTCAACTGTACGCAAAGCGAAAGTTAGAAAAAGGATTTGCTTTTGGTCCAGATACACACATGCAACATGAGTTAGAAGCAAGCTTTTTATATGAAGATACACCCGATCAGTTTACAGCTACGCAAGATGTAAAAACTGATATGGAAAAAGATCAACCGATGGATCGTTTGGTTTGTGGAGATGTTGGTTTCGGAAAAACAGAAGTTGCCATTCGTGCGGCCTTTAAAGCTGTTGATAATGGAAAACAAGTTGCGGTGTTGGTGCCAACTACGATATTAGCTTTTCAGCATTTTAAAACCTTTTCAGAGCGTTTAAAGCATTTTCCAGTTCATATCGATTATTTGAATCGTTTTAGAACCGCAAAACAAAAGAGAGGTGTTTTAGAAGGTTTAACTGACGGATCTGTAGATATTGTCATCGGAACACATCAGTTAACCAACAAAAATGTTCAGTTTAAAGATTTAGGATTACTGATTATTGATGAAGAACAGAAGTTTGGAGTTGCCGCAAAAGACAAGTTGAAAACCATTAAGGAAAATGTAGATACCTTAACTTTAACGGCTACGCCAATTCCAAGAACATTACAATTCAGCTTAATGGCTGCGCGTGACTTATCTGTGATTAAAACACCACCACCAAACCGTCATCCAGTAGAAACAAATGTGATTCGTTTTTCTGAAGAAACCATTCGTGATGCGATTTCGTATGAAGTTTCACGTGGAGGTCAAGTGTTTTTCATTCACAACCGAATAGAGAACATTAAAGAAGTAGCTGGGTTATTACAACGTTTGGTTCCTTCTGCAAAAATCGGAATCGGACATGGACAAATGGAAGGGAAAAAGCTAGAGGAATTAATGCTGGCTTTTATGAATGGTGAGTTTGATGTATTGGTTTCAACGACGATTATTGAAAGTGGATTGGACGTGCCAAATGCAAATACAATTTTCATTAACAATGCCAATAACTTCGGATTATCAGATTTACACCAAATGCGTGGACGAGTAGGTCGATCGAATAAAAAAGCATTTTGTTATTTCATTACGCCGCCGTATCACATGATGACGGATGAGGCGCGTAAACGTATTCAGGCCTTAGAAATGTTCTCTGAATTAGGAAGCGGATTAAACATTGCGATGAAAGATTTAGAAATACGTGGTGCTGGAGATTTACTAGGAGGAGAGCAAAGCGGATTTATCAATGATATTGGTTTTGATACTTATCAGAAAATTTTAAAAGAAGCCATTGAAGAACTGAAAGAAAACGAGTTCAAAGATTTGTATCCGGTAGATGAAAATGCGGGTCCGAAGGAATATGTAAAAGAAGTTCAAATTGATACGGATTTTGAAATTTTATTCCCAGATGACTATGTAAATAATATCTCTGAGCGTTTAAATTTATATAAAGAATTAAGTGATTTAACCGAAGAGGAAGAGCTACAAACATTTGAGAAAAATATCATCGATCGTTTTGGTGAATTCCCAACACAGGTGCAAGATTTACTAGATTCTGTAAGAATTAAATGGTTAGCAAAATCATTAGGATTAGAGAAAATCATTCTAAAGAAAAAAAGAATGGTAGGTTATTTTGTTTCTGATCAACAATCCGATTTTTATCAAACGGAAGCATTTACAAGAATGCTGAAGTATGTGCAGCACAATTCGAAAAGCTGTGTGATGAAAGAAAAACAAACCAAAAACGGATTACGATTGTTAATCACGTTTATAAAAATTGATTCCGTAAAGAAAGCGTTGGAGACTTTGGGGAAGATTTAAAACATGAATAATTATGAGATTCCCGCCTACGCGGGAATGACAGAAGTGATTGACATTGTCATTCCCATGAAAAAGAGATATAAATGATGGTAGAACTATATACGATTAAGTTTTTTACGTTTAAATCGACATATTCAGAAAAGAATTAAAAATCTAGGCAGCAGTGATGGATAGAAGATGAAAAAGTGTTTGAGCGGAGCGAGTTTTTTTCATCTGTGGCGGAAGGTGCCGTAGTATTTTCTTATACTTTTCTGATAAGTCTTGACTTTTGTTTCTTTTTGTCAAGAAAAAGAAAAGAAGAAAAAAGAGTTGATACTTTAGATTTATGAAAGGGTGAAAAGGATTTCAATTGAAAGTCTGAATAATTAAAAAATAGTATCTTTTGGTACTGTTTATGATATGGAACCACTGGTTTAAAAAGTTAGGTAAATGAAACGAATAGTAATTCTTGTTTTTTTGTGTTTAGTAAACTTCGTTTACGGTCAACGCTTGTCGTTTAACATCACAAATGATTCTATTGATAGTGAGTTTTACTTAACCAAAATTAACAATGAAATTTTAGAAACCATCACAGTTGAGTCGTTCAATTTTAATGTGGATGTTAATTTTGAAGATGGTTATTATTTTCTTCAAAAAGAAGACGAAAAAGCGCTGTTATACTTAAAGAAGAACGATGAGTTTTCTATTTCATTTGATGCTGAAAACTTTCAGAAATCATTAAGCTTTTCTGGAAAACGTGGGGCCGGAAGAAATACTTATTTACACAGTAAAAGAAAAGAGTTGTTAGACAAAGACGGTCGTATAAACCCTTTTTATAAGCGTCAGTTTTATGAAGGAAATGAACAGCAATATTTAAGCCGATTAGATCAGTATTACAAAGGGTTTTATGGAACTTTATTTGGAAGCAGGTTCGATGAAAGTTTTGTAAATGAAGAGTCGAAAAACCTACAATACGGCTATTATTTAGATATATTAAAATTTGAAAGAGCTAAGAAATTTTATGAGTTTACAGATAGCATTCAAGTGTCTCCGTCTTTTTTAGCGCCGTTATCTAGCATTCATTTTGACAATCAATTGTTTTCTGAGAAGTATGAAGCGTATAATGAGTTGGCTGTTTTAAAATGGCAAAATGATATAGAAAACACCAACGATTATCCAGTAATGGAGGGAATTGTAGCTTCTATTAGAACCGAGGCCATTCAAAAAGGATTATTAGAACGTTTGTACGAAACTATGTCGAAAGACCAGCCAAGTCGAATGAAAGCGTATTTAGATTTTATTAAAGCGTATTCTAAAGACAATAATCTGATAGCAAAGGCCAAAGTCAAGCTTTCAGAAATCAAGCAAGAAGAAGCAGAGAAGAATCTCTCGAGATTTAGTTATTTAAATACAAACGGAGAAGAGATAAAATTAGCCGATTACAAAGGAAATTACATCTTTTTATACATATGGGCTACTTTCTGTAAAGATTGTGTAAATGAGTTTGAAAACATTAAAAACTTGAGTGAGAAGTTTGACGATAAGAATATTGTTTTTGTCGGAGTTTCAGTAGATAAAAAAAATGACTTCGAAAAGTGGTCGGGAATAATAAAGGAATCAGGTCTTAGAGCAAATGCAGTTCAGTTGTTTTTTGATGATGACAGAGCAAAAATTATTAACGCATACGACCTTTCTGCCATTCCAACTATTATAGTACTGTCTCTAAAAGGAGAAAAAATAGAGCTTGAGATAAAAGAAATTGACTCGAAGAAAACGGAACGATTATTAAAAAAGTTATTCGACAAGTAAGTTATTGTATCGCTTTCTTGGTTTGATTTCTCAATTTACGACCTCCTAAGTTTCAATCTACTTTTATACTAGTAGTGCTTTTTCAAGAAGAAAATTAATACCTATCTTGCCAAGCGAAATTTTCAAAAATTAATTCATTGCAAAACAATTATTTAGATAAAATCCTAGGCTTAATTACAGCCACTTTTTTTATAAGTACTTCAGGAGTTTTGGGAAGATACATCAGCATGCCGTCGGAAGTAATTATATTCTTCAGAGCAACATTTGCAATGGTTATTTTGTTTGCGTTTTTAAAGTTTAAAAAGGTTGATTTCAAGTTAAAGTCGAACAAGCATCGTTTACCATTTTTAATTGGAGGTGTTTTTATGGGTATTCATTGGGTGACCTATTTTTATGCCTTAAAGCTTTCTAATGTAGCCATAGGGATGTTGTCGTTATATACATTTCCGGTAATGATTGCTTTTTTAGAACCAGTCTTTTTAAAAGTAAAATTCAATCCAATTTATATAGTTTTAGGAATATTAGTTTTAATAGGACTATACATTTTATCACCCGATTTTACGATTGAAAGTACAACGGTTCAAGGTATTGTTTTTGGTTTAGTTTCTGCATTATGTTATGCAATTCGAATTTTAATCCTGAAAAAATATGTACATCAATATAATGGTGTATTATTAATGTTTTACCAAACTGTAATTATTAGTTTTTGCTTGTTACCAACACTGTTTTTTATGGATACTTCTGGTTTTCAAAGTCAGTTGCCCTATTTGTTATTACTAGCTTTTTTAACCACGGCAATTGGTCATAGTTTAATGGTATATTCATTACAATTTTTTTCAGCATCAACAACAAGTATTATCAGTAGTATTCAGCCAATTTTTGGAATTATTTTGGCGTTTATTTTTCTTAGTGAAATACCAACGTTAAATACCTTTTTTGGAGGAGGTTTAATATTAGCTACTGTTGTGATTGAAAGTATTCGAAATAAGAAGAAGTAATAGAACTAACGAAAACGTCTTAAAGAAACATCTTCATAATTTCTTCGCACGAAATCAAGTGCGCTTTCAAGAACTTCCCCCATGTTTTTACTCTTTTTAAAAGAAATGTCACCCGTATAATCGAAGATTTCCATTTTTAACCTTTCGATGTTACTTCCGTTAGAAACTTCATCGTTTTTCATGCAAAATAAGAGCTCATCAATTCGGTCTTCAGAAGATAAAATACGCTTGGCTACGATAGAACGTTCTTCCAATTTATACTGAGCAATCGAGCTGTCTTGCAATTTATTACCAACCAGTTGTACCATTGGGTAATTTTCTTTGAAAAATTGCGGATAATACACTTTAAATTTTCCTTCAAAACATTGTTGGTCAAAATCAATTGCTCTAATTCTATACACCACAGTATCAAAATCGTGCGTTGGTACAATAACATAATTATACGAACGCATGTCACCCAACAAACGAATCATACAACGTTCATTAAACTTTACAAACTCTTTTGCTATTTGAGCTTTTTGCGGTTCGGTGCATTTTTGGAGCATTTCTTTTATGAATGTGTCACCAGGAATTCCAGCAATGTGTTCTTCAATTAGTGTGTCTTTATAAACTAAAAAATTGAGATTGTAGGGAGAAAGAATATGTTCTAATTCTAATCCGTAAACCCTTGAAGCATCTGTTTTTTTTACGTAGAAGTAGGTGTAATTATCATTTAAAATATTTCGAACCTTAATTCGAAACGGTTTAGAATTACCAAAGGTACAGAAGTCGACCGCGTCGATATTTAAAAACTGAATATTATCTTCACTACCATTCGAGTGTAAAATATTATATACTTTTTTAAGACTTAAGTCAATTTCAGCACGATCAAATTCAGAATAATACACGCGCACCCAAAGTGTATCTTCATCATTTTTATCGTACACCACAACCGATCCTTGAAAACGCAATAAATCCTCATAAAAAATTGGGATTTTCATGTTTCTCTTATGCTCAATCAAATACTCATCTAGGTAATGGTTGATGGGAAACGCAGGTTTCTTTTTAGACATTAATTTTTCTTCGGAATGCATGGTGGGTCTTTTTTCCAAAAATAAGAATTAAAACAGTAAATATAGACTGCATACTAACGAATTCATTTAAAAAAGACTCACTAAATCTCGAACATTTTTCCAGGCAACGGTTTTATAATTCCTTTTAATTCCATTTGAATTAGCAACGCCGATAATTTATAAATAGGAATTTCGCAATCTAGCGCAATTGCATCGATAAGTTGTTTTCCTTTAGATTTAAGATAATCGTAAACTTTCTGTTCCTCGGAAGATAAATCAATAAATAGCTTGGGTTGGACAAAAGAGGCTTTTTTAGGAACATCCCAGTTCAACATAGTTATAATATCTTCAGCAGCGGTTAATAAGTGTGCTTGATTGTTTTTTATAAGGTTATTACATCCCACACTCAAAGCATCATCAAATCTACCAGGTAGAGCAAAAACATCTCGGTTGTACGAATTTGCAATATCGGCCGTGACTAATGAACCACCTTTTTCTGCTGATTCAATGATAATAGTAGCCTGCGAAATGCCTGCAACAATTCTGTTACGTTTAAGAAAGTTTTCACGAAGAGGTTTTTCATGATGCCAAAACTCGGTAATGAAACCTCCATTTTCCATCATGCTTCGCATATATTTTTTATGACTTTTTGGATACATATCGTCTAAACCATGAGCCAAAACAGCTAAAGTTTGTAAGTTGTTTTCCATTGCTGCTTTATGAGCACAAATATCCGTTCCGTAAGCATATCCACTAACAATAATTGGATTGAAAGGTGCTAAACTAGCAACTAATTCATTACAAAAAGCGCGACCATAATTTGTTAAATTTCGTGTTCCTACGATTGAAATTATTTTTTGTTGACTCCAATTTATACGACCATCATGAAATAAAAGTAATGGTCCATCTATACAGTGTTGTAATCTTTTTGGATAGGAATCTTCTAAAAAGTAGCTGTGTTGGATTTTTTCTTTTTGAATATAGTTTAACTCCTTTTCAACGTGAGTAAAAGCCTCCTTGTTTTGAAGTTGATAAATTACAAATTCACCGATTCCATCAATTTTTAAAAGAGCAGATTTTTTCTCTTTAAAAACTTGTTGAGCAGAGCCAATGTTTCGAATGAGTTTTTTAGCAATAATGTCACCTATATTCGGTGTAGCTTGCAGTCTAAGTACCGCAAATAATTCTTCTTCTAGCATGTTCTTTTATAATAGCATAGCGAAAATACAATTTTTTGTTTGATAATTTAGACATCGGTTTTTTGGAATAACCGACAAAAAAACTAACTTTGTAATTATGACATTGAAAAGCTATATACAAGATTTATTATATCGTTATGATTGTGTGATTGTTCCAGGTTTTGGAGGTTTTATTACCAATAAAATTGGAGCAACTATTGAAGGTTCAACAATTTATCCACCTTCGAAAAGAATTTCTTTTAATGCACAATTAAATCATAATGATGGATTATTTGTAAATCACGTAGCGTCAATAGAAAAGATTTCTTTCAATGAAGCTAATGCGAAAGTTGCTGAAGCTGTTAATGAATGGAATCAAAAACTTCAGAACAATCAACCTTTGCTAGTTGATGGTTTAGGAACTGTAACAATAAACAGTGAAAATCAACTTAATTTTGAACCGAACGGAAAGGTTAATTTTGACATGAATTCTTTTGGTTTTGCTGAAGTTAATGGTATTGCTAAAATAACTACTGAAGTAGTTGAAGATACTAAAGTTGTAGCTTTACAAACGAATTCTGAGGAGACTACAAAAGAGGTATCAAGTGCTGGAAACTTTTTAAAATATGCGGCAGGAGCTGCCATTTTAGTTGCCGGATTTATAGGAGTAAACAAATACCAAGAAAGCACACAACTTCAAGAACTAGCTGAAGAGCGTGATGCAATAGAGCAAAAAATTCAGAAAGCTACTTTTGTGATTAACGATCAATTACCTACTGTAAGTTTAGATGTCACAAAAGAAAATAATCTTATCCATATTATTGCTGGAGCATTTCAATTAGAGAAGAATGCTGAGAAAAAAATTAAGCAGCTTCAAAATAGAGGTTACGAAGAAGCCAAGATTATAGGTAAAAACGAATGGGGACTTACACAAGTTTCATTGGGAAGTTTTGCCACTAAAGAAGCTGCGGAAGAAGCAATTATTGATATTAGAGCTAAGGTGTCTTCGGATGCTTGGATTTTAGTAAAAGAAGAATAAAATTCCTACATTTTTTAATTTATGATTTACAAACTCTTTAAAGAGCATTGTATATCTTTGCCTCAAAATTAAGATTGATGAGAGCAAAATTTCCTAGAGAATCATTAACAGTACTTACTGATTTAGTTTTACCAGGTGAAACAAATTATTTAGACAACCTTTTTGGTGGTGAGTTATTAGCTAGGATGGATAGAGCTTGTAGTATCGCTGCAAGAAGACACTCAAGAAGAATTGTCGTAACAGCTTCTGTGAATCATGTGGCATTTACAAAGTCTATTCCAGTAGGAAGTGTTGTTACCCTTGAGGCAAAAGTGTCGAGAGCTTTTAAATCTTCAATGGAGGTTTTTGTTGATGTATGGATTGAAGACCGTCAATCTGGTGAAAAGACAAAGGTAAATGAAGGAATATATACTTTTGTAGCAGTTGATGAAACAGGTAAACCTGTGCCGATTCCTCCAATAGAACCTGAAACCGATTTAGAAAAAAAGAGATTCGAAGGAGCTTTACGAAGAAAGCAATTAAGCTTGGTTTTAGCGGGTAAAATGACACCAAATGAAGCAACTGAACTAAAAGCTTTGTTTATTGGTTAGAACCGCTAATTTTGTCGATTTCGCCTTTTTCAGAAAGCATTATGGCAATTGGTCGTAGTTTTTCAAATTGAGAAAATACGATAATCATGATTACTGTTATTGGTACGGATAGTACCATACCTGTAATTCCCCATATTTTTCCCCAAACAGCTAAGGATAGTATAGTTACTAATGGGCTTAAATTTAATGACTTACCGAATAATCGTGGTTCAAGAATATTACCTACAACTACTTGAATAGCACCAACGACAATTGCAACAATTAAAAATGGAGTAAACTCTCCAAATTGCAACAAACAGAAAATAGCTGGAAAAAGCGTGCCGACTAAAGAACCCACAGTTGGAATATAATTCAGTAAGAATATTAAGAAAGCCCAGAAAGGAGCACTGTCTACGCCTACTAATAATAATACAAAATAACTTAAAATTCCGGTCAAAACACTTACAAATGTTTTTAGCCTAATATAGTTTGAAATAGAATCCTCTATTTTGTCCAGCATGCTTTTTACATTATCATAATTGTCTCCATTACTTACAATCATGTAAAGTTTTTTAACGAAACTCTTTTCCTCAAGAAATAAAAACAATGCATAAATAATAATCATAAAAGTATCTCCCAGTAAGCCACTTACTCCATTGGCAACATCTCCTAATACAGAACCGTAGTCAAAATCACCAACTAAAGATTTTATAGATTTTAAAATATCAACATTCAAATAATTACCTAAATCGGTAATGATTCTTTCAACATTAGGTTCGTACTTGTCGTATGAGTTGGTTACGCTAGTAACACTATTACTGATGATTTCAGAAATAAAACCGAAAGCTAAGATGATAATGGTAAATACGAAAATGTTACTCAACCATTTTGGAATGAATTTTTCTGCAAATGGAATTTTGTAAATAATCTTGCGAATCTCGCGAGTAAAAAACCAAAAAATTATTGCGAATATAAATGGAATTAAAATTCCTTTACCGATAACTAATACAGCAATTATAGCAGCAGAAACAATTATAAAATTAGATGCTTTATTCATTTTTAATTATTTCTTATCCATTCGGAAGGGTTTAATCGATTTGTGTTTTTGAAAAGAACAAACACTAAATCTGTTTTTCCAGTAATTTTATCAGTAAAAATTTTACCAACAGCAGTTCCGGTTTTTATGGATTGTCCTTTTTTAACATAGATTTCTCTTAAGTTAGAGTAGGTAGTGATATAATCTCCATGTTGCACCATAACACTTTTAGTTCCTTTATCTGACTTTGTAATATTCAGTACTTTACCATTAAAAACGCTTTTAGCTACATCTCCTTGCTTACCTCGAATATGAAGTCCCGTACTATTAATGGTAATCGATTTGAATGTAGGATGTGGCTGCACACCAAATTTACGAGTTACAATGCCGTCTAAAGGCCACGGTAAACTTCCTTTATTCTGCTCAAAATTTGCTTTTAAAGCTTTTTCTGCCTTACTTAATAAAAACTCTCCTTTTTTAGCGTTTCCTTTTTTACCTTTATTTGCTTTGGCAATAGCATCACGAATGGCTTTATCGATCTTTTTTGCTAATGCTTTTTCTTCACGTATTTTCTTTTGAAGTTGTTTTTTATACTTGCTTTCTTGTGTTTTTATTTTGGTAACAAGAGTTTCTTGTTCTTCCTTTTCGTTTTCAATTTTCTTTTTCTGACTTTTTTCAGTATTAATTAAAATTTTCTTTTGATTCTTTTTCTTAGTTAAAGAATCATTTAATTTTCTAATCTCTTCAGTTTTAGCAATAACGCGTTCTCCTTGTTTTTTACGGAAACTTTTGTACTGCTCAATGTATTTTATTCGTTTATAGGCTTGTAGAAAATTTTCAGACGAAAGTAAAAACATGGTTTTACTTTGTTGAGATTTACTTTTATATGATTTGAAAACCATTGCTGCATAATCAGCTTTCAAATTGGATAACTCCAAATTGTTTTGGGCGATTTTCTTTTCATTTTCTTTTATTTCTTTGGAAAGCTCTTCCGTTTCTAACTCAATGGTTTCAATTAAACGCTCTCGAACGGTAATTTTCTGACTTAGGTCTTTCAAATCATCTAAGGCATCTGTTTTTTCTTTTTTGGTTTCAAAAAGCAGATTGTTGATCTTCTTAATTTCCTTATTCAGCATTTTTCTTCGTTTCTCTAACTCTTTTCGCGACTGTCCATGCAAAGACACTCCTAAGAGCAGAAAACTTAAAAAAGATATGTAAAAAAGTCGTTTCACTATAGTTCAATTTCTTTATATCCCGATGGAATTCTAAACGGCATTTCTAACTTTTTATTAAACTCAATTGAGCGAACATTCATATCAATATTAGTAAATTTATTTTTTTCTTTCGCTCTGATTTGAATTTTTTCTGGGAACATAAAGGTTCCTTTTTTAAGATATTTCGGATAGGCAACATCCAATCTTTGATTTTTCAATGAGTTTACTACGTATTGTTTTTCTAACTTAAAATGATTCGGATTGATATGATAAAAAATATCAAAAAGAGATCCTTGATCTTTTGGGTAAAGTTTGTACGAGTTACTCGTAATTTCTACTTCTTGTTTGTTCTTTTTTAAATTATAAATAGCTTGACCTAGCAACATGTTTTGAAGTTGATTAAAATTGATATCAACTCCCAATAATTTTTTTAACATGGTAAAGTCACCCTCGAAGTAATTTTTTTTATACGGTGAATAGAAACTCACTTTTTCTGGGGTTATTTTTGCTTTGAAGACAGTAATAATCTTGGATCCTTTTAACCAAATAACCTCATCTTTTACCATTTTCATTTTTACCGAAAACCCAATGTTTTCTTTAGCATCTTTATAGTTTACCTTTAACTTGGCATCAACAGTTTCAGGAAAACTTATATTATTGTGTTTTCTAACTATTTTTCTTGAAGACAATTCTTCGATAGTTCCTTTAGAGTTTGCAACATTCTTCGATGATTTACAAGAACCAAATGCAAGTAAGCCAATTAAAAGATAACGATATAATTTCATGTATTATTTACGTTTTTTTTGATATTTATTTACGTTTTTAGAGTCACCCAAGGCTTTGTAGGCCTTTATGAGTTCATTATAAAAACGATTTTCTAACGACTTATCATCAATCACAAAATCAATACCATTTTGTAAACTTTCTATAGCTTTTTTAAACTGTTTGTTTTTATTTAACGCTTTTCCATTCATTAAATAAACAATTGGCTGTGCTGGAAACAAAGACATTCCTCGCTCACTATAATTCAATAAAAGTGTATTATTTTCTTTGTCTAGCTCATCTAATAATTCTGTAAGTACTTTAAAAGATTTTTTTTGTTCAAAAAGAAGTTTTAAATCCTCTTTTGTACCGTTAGTTTTAGGGGCTTGTCTTAATGGTCTTGGAGGTTTGGTTTTAACCAAAAGCATACTTTTTCTAATGGTTCGCAAACGAGAATCTAACATTTTAGCTTCGGCGAGCTGATCTAGAATTTTTATAGCACCTTCTCTATTATCATTTTGTAAATACAGAAAAACTAAAGCTCTTTTTTTCTTTGGATGTTTTTCAGCGATTCTTTGTTGAACAATGATGGCCTCATCGAAATTCCTGTTTTTTTTATGAATTTTCACCAAATGCTCTAGCATCCAAAGGTTGTCTTTTTCTAAGTTTAATGCTTCCTGAGCATAAAGTAAAGCTTCTGGAAGTTTGTTGAGGTAGTAATAATTTTTAGACAATTCAAAAAGTACAGCCTTGTTGTTAGGTAAAAGAATATTACATTCTTCTAAATTATCTATGGCATTTTGATAATTATCAATAGCTTTTTGAGTAATTGCCTCAAAAAAATGTTCTTCAAATTGTATAAGCTTCTTTTCACTAACGCTGGATTCCAAAACAATACTGTCCTGACCAAAAGAAAATTGAGTTACAAAAAACAACAATAAACACCAATAAAACTTACTGATGTTTGGGTGTAATGTTTGTTTTTGTATGTTATGTAAGTTCTGTATAATCACCAATACTAATAGATGTAAACTCTCCGTTATACTTAGCAAAATTACCAATCATTGCATTGTCAAAATTGGCATTGCTAATTTGTACATTTGTTTGGATTAAGGAATTGGTAATAGTTGCATTTTCTACAACACTATTTTCTCCAATTGACACGTAAGGACCAATTTTTGAATTTTTTAAAACTACGTTTTTACCGATATAACAAGGTTGAACAATTTCAGCATTTTCCAACACCACATCTTCTGAAACCAAATTGTTTCCGTCGGCAGCTTCAAAAGTTAGCACTTGTTTATTAGTATCAACAGTTGGGTCTTTTTTACCACAATCCATCCAAGCATTTACCTTTCCAGGTATAAATTTAGCACCTTGTTGCTTTAAAGATTCTAAAACATTTGTTAATTGATACTCATTATTTTCTTTTAAGTCATTATCAATTAAATATTGGATTTCTTCTTTAACTTTATCTCCGTCTTTGAAGTAATATATTCCGATAATTGCTAAGTCAGACACAAATTCCTTTGGTTTTTCAACGAAATCTGTAATAAAACCGTCCTCTAGTTTCACAACTCCAAAAGCACTTGGGTCTTCAACTTGTTTTACCCAAATAGCACCATCAGCATTAGCGTCTAAGGTAAAATCGGCTTTAAACAAGGTGTCTGCATAAGCTACGACACATGGTCCGCTCAATGATTCTTTGGCACAATAAATAGCATGTGCAGTTCCCAAAGCTTCCTCTTGAACATATACAGATCCTTTTGCACCTAAAGAATTTGCGATTTTTATTAAAGTATCCTTTGTGTTTGATGGAAATCCTTTTGTTGCAGGTCCGATTACAAATGCAATTTCATCAATTTTTTGATCAACTACTTTACTGATATCCTCTACCAAACGCTGAACAATAGTTTTGCCAGCGATAACAGTTAAAGGTTTTGGAGTAGTTAATGTGTGTGGTCTCAAACGAGAACCAACACCTGCCATAGGAACAATAATCTTCATTAATTCTTTCTTTTGTTTTTCAGTGATGCAATATACTATTTAATTAGAGTAATGAAAAGAGTTAAGCATCTTTTGGTATTGCGTTGATTAGGCTTTTGGTATATTCACTTTTTGGGTTTTCATAAAGTTCATCGGCTTCACCAATTTCTTCAATTTCTCCTTTATTCATTACAACTACTTTATCAGACATATATTTAACAACCGATAAATCATGAGAAATAAACAAATAGGTAAACCCAAAATCTTTTTTGAGTTTATTTAGTAAGTTTAATACCTGCGCTTGTACTGATACATCTAGAGCTGAAACAGATTCATCACAAATTATAAATTTGGGTTGCAAAGCAATGGTTCTTGCAATACCAATTCTCTGTCTTTGTCCGCCAGAGAACTCATGTGGAAAACGATAAAAATGTTCTTCTTCTAATCCTACTTTATTCAAAATTTCTAGCACATACTCTTTACGTTCTTTGTAAGATGAAAAAATCTGATGAACTTGCATTGGTTCAATAATAGCTTCACCAACAGGAATTCTTGGGTTTAAAGAAGAAAAAGGGTCTTGAAATATAATTTGAATTTCCTTTCTCAATAATTTTAATTCGTTTTTCTCGAGTTTGGTAATATCCTTTCCTTTATAAAATATTTGACCAGAAGTTGCTTTTTCTAATTGCAATATTGTTCTTCCCAAAGTTGTTTTTCCACAACCAGATTCTCCAACCAATCCTAAGGTTTCCCCATCATAAATTGAAAAAGATACATTGTTGACAGCTTTTACCGAACTCGTTTTGCCAAACAAAAATGATTTTGAAACAAACTCTTTCTCTAAATTTTGAATAGTCAAAAGAGGAGGGTTACCGTAAATTTTTTGATGATATTCTGCTCTCTTTTCTGTGCTCTCTATATTTTCATTAACACTGTTGTTTAAAAAATCATCCACAGTTGGGAGCGTTGTAAATCGCTTGTTAGGATTCGGTTTTGAATTAATAAGTGCTTTGGTATAATCTTCCTTTGGATTTGAAAACAAATCTTTTGCTGGAGCATATTCAACTACTTTTCCGTTTTTAAGAACTACAACATCATCAGCAATCTCTCTTACCAAGTTTAAGTCATGAGAAATGAAGAGAATACTCATTTCTGTTTCTTTTTGAAGCGCCTTTAAGAGTAGTATAATTTCCTTTTGAACGGTTACGTCAAGAGCGGTGGTAGGTTCATCTGCAATTAAAAGCTTTGGTTTTAGGGCAATTGCCATAGCAATCATTACTCGTTGCTTTTGACCTCCACTTATTTGATGTGGATATGAGTTGTATATTTCTTTTGGTCTCGGAAGTTTTACTTTTTCAAAAAGATTGATGATTTCTTCTTTAATTTCCGCTTTGGATAGCCTAGTGTGTTTTTTGAAAACTTCGTATAACTGATACCCACAGGTTAAACTAGGATTCAAAGAAGTCATGGGTTCTTGAAAAATCATAGAAACTTCTTTACCTCTAAGACTCAAGAAATCTTTTTCACTAAAAGACAGAATGTCTTTTCCTTCAAAAGTAATATTACCTTGATAGTAAATATCCTTTTTCGGAAGTAATCCCATTATACTTAAAGAAGTAATCGATTTTCCGCTTCCACTTTCACCAACTAATCCTAAAATACTATTGGGTTTAATGTTGAAACAAACTTTTTTTAAGATGTTTTTATTTTTAATAGAAACAGAAAAATCTTTAATATTTAGCATTGGTTGTTGTGAAAAATGTATTTAATTCAACGAATATAGAGGATGTTTTAAAAATCTGTATGAAATCAAACAAACTTTTTATTTAATTCAAAAAAAAATTATATTTGGCGCACTATTAACAAAATTTTAAGGTTTAGTTTAACATTTTTTAATGGTATATACGCCTTAAGTTTTATTTAACTCAAAATAACCCTTCAAATGAGAAACAAGTACACTGCAAAGTTACTGCTTTCTGCTGGTATGCTAGTGTTTGCTAGTAACGCCTTTGCACAAAGTAAAGAGCAGATCCAAAAAATTCGTAGCGAGTACGATTTGGTAAAGCTCGAAACACTTCAAAAGAATTTAAAAACTAAAGAAAGTCTTCAAAAGAAAGAAGCAATGAGAATTGCTCAACAGAAAGGATGGAAAACGACCATTAAAAAAGAAGATGGAACTTTTATGGAATTGCAGCGTGTAGTGAATGGAAAGCCAATCTACTACACTACATTTAATGTTGATGCTGCAAGATCTACAAGAACAGATCATTTACATTCAGGAGGTTCATTAGGTTTAAACTTAATGGGACAAGGAATGACTGCCAACGTTTGGGATGGTGGAGGAACACGTAACACTCACCAAGAGTTTGATGGTGCGGGTGGAAATAATCGTGTTACTACCATTGATGGTTCAACATTAAACGGAAACAGTTTCCATGCTCAGCACGTTACAGGAACAATTGTGGCGTCTGGAGTTGTTGCTGATGCTAAAGGTATGGCACCTCATGCTCAAGCTAGAACTGCTGATTGGAATAATGACAAATCTGAAGCAACTACGGAAACAGGAAACGGAATGATTATTTCAAACCACTCTTATGGTTTTGCTTTTAGAAATCAATTCGGACAAGTTCAATTACCACAACATTATTTTGGTGGATATATTGAAGAGTCTCGTGATTGGGATGAAATCTTGTTCAACGCTCCAAATTACTTAATGGTGGTTGCAGCAGGTAACGATGGAAATGATAACTCTGCAAACCAAAACCCAACTGGAGGTTCTGGATGGGATAAGTTAACAGGGCACTCAACTTCTAAAAACAATTTAGTAGTTGCTAACGCACAAGATGCTAATATTGATGCAAACGGAAACTTAGTTTCTGTTTCTATTAATAGCTCGAGTAGTGAAGGTCCTACAGATGATATGCGTATCAAGCCAGATATTACTGGAAATGGTACAGGTGTATATTCTACTTATGATAATAGTGATAGTGCGTATAATTCAATTACTGGTACGTCAATGGCATCTCCAAACGTAACAGGATCTCTATTGTTATTACAACAACACTATGGAAACTTAAACAGTGGAAGTTTGATGAGAGCCGCTACATTAAAAGGTTTAGCGCTTCATACAGCTGATGACGCTGGTGCTTCTGGACCAGATGCTGTTTTCGGATGGGGTCTTTTAAATACAAAGAGAGCCGCTGAAACAATTACAGCTAATGGAAATGGATCAAAAATCGAAGAATTAACTTTGAATAGTGGTCAATCTTATACTATTACAGTTGATTCTGATGGAACGAACCCATTATTAGCTTCTATTTCTTGGACAGATAGACCAGGTACAGCTAATACTACAGTAAACTCAACAACTCCAGTATTAGTTAATGATTTAGATATTAGAGTTACTAAAGGAGGAACTACATATTTTCCTTATGAGTTAACAGGACCAACTACAAGTGCTCAACAAGATAACAATGTTGACCCGTATGAAAGAGTTGATATCAACGGAGCCTCAGGTTCTTATACAATTACAGTAACTAACAAAGGAACTTTAGTTGGAGGAAGCCAAGCGTTTTCTTTAATTGTAACTGGTGTTACAGGAACCCCTGCCGTTTGTAACGCAACTACTCCAACAGGAGTTGGTGTTTCTGGAGTTTCTCAAACGGGAGCTACAGTTAACTGGTCAGCTGTTGCTGGAACAACTTATGACGTAAGATACCGTCAATCTGGAACTTCATCTTGGACTGTAAATGCAGTTACAGGAACTTCTACTACATTATCAGGATTAACTGCTGGTACTCAATACGACGTTCAGGTAAGAAGTAAGTGTTCAGATGGAACAAACTCAGCTTACAGTACAACAACTACATTTACTACTGCTGCACCAACTCCATGTGAATCTTTACCATACGCTGAAAGTTTTGAAAGTAATGATGGATGGACTCAGGTTACTGGAGATGATGGAGATTGGGTAAGAGATAGTGGAGGAACACCTTCATCTACAACAGGACCAAGTTCTGGAGCTGATGGATCATTCTACATGTTCTTAGAAGCTTCTACTAATGGAAGTGCTGGTCAAATAGGAAATAATGCTACTGCAATTTTAGAGAGTGGATGTTTCGATTTATCAGGAAAATCGTCAGCTACATTTGCATTTAAGAATCATATGTATGGTACAAATATGGGATCTTTAACAGCTCAAGTTTCTACTAATGACGGTTCAACTTGGACAAACGTTTGGACGCTTTCAGGAAACCAAGGAAACCAATGGAATTCAGTTTCTGTTGACTTAGCAAGCTATTTAGGTTCTACTATCAAATTAAGATTAGTTGGAACAACAGGAAACGGATGGAGAAGTGATGTTGCAATTGATGATATCGAAGTTACTGCTGTTGATGCAGGATCTGATACACAAGCACCGTCTGCACCATCTAATGTTCAAGCATCAAGTATCACACAAACTACTGCTACTGTAAGCTGGAATGCTTCTACTGATAATGTAGGTGTAACTGGTTATGAAGTATTCCAAGGTTCTTCTAGTTTAGGAACTGTTACTGGAACTTCTGCTAACTTAACTGGTTTAACAGCTGGAACTTCATATACAATTTCTGTTAGAGCACAAGATGCTGCAGGAAATATTTCTAATGCAGGTTCTGTTACATTTACTACAGATAGTGATAATCCAGCGCCAACATATTGTACTTCTAGCGGAAGCAGAACTACTTATGAGTGGATTGATAATGTAGAATTAGGAGGAATTACGAATGCTACAGGAGCAGGAAGCGGATATTCTGACTTTACTAACTTAGTTGGTAATTTAGCACAAGGAAGTACTAATACAATGATTGTAAGCGCTGGATTCAGTGGTTCTTCTTATACAGAGCACTGGGCTGTATGGATTGACTTTAACCAAGACGGAACATTCTCTAGTACTGAGAAAGTTGTATCTGGATCATCATCTAGTGCTAACAACTTATCAGCTACTGTAAATGTACCTTCGAATGCGGTATTAGGTCAAACAAGAATGCGTGTATCTATGAAGTATAACTCTGCACAAACAGCTTGTGAAAACTTCGGTGATGGAGAAGTAGAAGATTATACAATTAACATTACGTCATCTACTAGTAGTTTATTTACTACTTTCAATAATACAGATGCAGATGCTTTAGGAAACGAGTCAGCAACTACATTTACTGCTTATCCAAATCCAGCTAAAGATGTTATTCAAGTGAAGTTTAGCAATAGAAATGCTGCAACTTCTTACAGAATTTTAAATACAATTGGTCAAACTGTTCAATCTGGAGAGTTAACTAACGATAGAATTAATGTTTCGAAACTTGGCTTCGGAATGTATATTCTAGAAGTTAACGATGGTCAAAAATCATTCAAAACTAAATTGGTTAAAAGATAGAAACCCTTCAATTTTACTTAAACCAATAATAAAACCCGAGCTTTTGCTCGGGTTTTTGCTTTTTAATACTATGTCGGTTTTAGCAATTCATAACAATAAACTAACATAAAATTAAACAATTCATTGCAATCTATACAAAAAATTAACAATACTGTTAAATTATGTTAACATCTCAGTATATTTGGAAACCTTGAAAACCCCTTCTATAGATTCTTCAATAAGAACACAATTTAGTTGTGGGAAATCAAAATTTAACTCAAAACCATTAAAAACCCCTTAAAGAATGAAAAAAATTACTTTATTATTTCTTTTACTTACTGGAGTTGTTTTTGCTCAGCAACAGCGAAACTGTCACTCGATGAACAATCTTGAGTTCAGACAGCAAAACGACCCAACTATTAAACAACGAATGTTAGAAATTGAAGAGTTTACGCAAAATAAACTTATGCAATTACAAAATACTCAAGGAAGAATTGAGGGAGAGATTATTAAAATTCCTGTAGTAGTACACGTAATCTACAGTAACGCTCAGGAAAACATTAGTGATGCTCAGATTCAATCTCAATTAGATGTTTTAAACGAAGACTTCAGAAGAACGAATTCTGATGCGAACAACAAATGGTCTCAAGCGGCTGATACTCAAATCGAGTTTGAATTAGCAGCTATTGATCCTAATGGAAATCCAACATCTGGTATTACAAGAAAGTCATCTACAAGAACTTCTTGGGGAACAAACGATGCAATGAAAAGTTCTGCTAACGGTGGAGTTAGCCCATGGGATACTTCTGAGTATTTAAACATGTGGGTATGTAATATTGGAGGTGGAATCTTAGGATATGCACAATTTCCAGGAGGTAGTGCTTCTACTGACGGAGTTGTTATGAGCCCACAATATTTTGGTAGCTCTGATAAAGGTTCAGGATTCTATTTATCTGCTCCTTTTGATAAAGGTAGAACGACTACTCACGAAGTAGGTCACTTCTTAAACTTACGCCACATTTGGGGAGATGGTGGATGTTCAGTTGATGATTTCGTATCTGATACACCAACTTCTGATGCTGCAAATTACGGATGTGCTACAGGACACGTTTCTTGTGGTTCTGAAGATATGGTAGAAAACTTCATGGATTATTCTGATGATTCATGTATGAACTTATTTACAGTAGGACAAAAAAACAGAATGAGAGCTGTTTTAGAAGCTGGAGGATCAAGAAGAAGCTTAGCTTTATCTGATAAGTCTACACCAGCGGTATGTAATGCAACTACTCCAACTGGAGTTAGTGTTTCTGCAGTTTCTTCTTCTGGAGCAACAGTTTCTTGGAACAGTGTTTCTGGAGCAACATATGATGTAAGATACCGTCAGGCAGGAACAACTTCTTGGACTGTAAACGCAGTTTCAGGAACTTCAACTACATTATCTGGATTATCTGCAACTACTCAATACCAAGTACAAGTAAGAAGTAAGTGTTCTTCAGGAAATTCTGCTTACAGTTCTACAGTATCTTTTACAACTACAGAGGTTCAATTAAACTACTGTGATTCTAAAGGAAACAACGTAAACGACGAATATATCGGTAGAGTAGCTATCGGTTCAATTAACAACGCTTCTGGAAACGGAAACGGATACTCTGATTTTACTTCTCAATCTACATCTTTAGCGAAATCAGCTTCAGCAACTATTACAATTACTCCAACTTGGACGGGTACTGTTTATAGCGAAGGATATGCTGTATTTATCGATTATAACCAAGATGGTGACTTTACAGATAGTGGAGAAACTGTTTGGACGCAATCTGCTACACAAACTACTCCAGTTTCTGGATCATTTACTGTACCAGCTAGCGCTGCTGAAGGAGCTACAAGAATGAGAGTTTCTATGAAATATAACGGAGTACCAACTTCTTGTGAAACGTTCACATACGGAGAGGTTGAAGATTATACTGTAGTTATTGGAGCTTCTGCGCCAGATACGCAAGCGCCATCTACACCATCTAATGTTCAAGCGTCTTCAGTAACGCAAACTACAGCTACAATTAGCTGGAATGCTTCTTCTGATAACGTAGGTGTTACAGGATACGATGTATATAGAGGATCAACGTTAGTTTCTTCTACAAGTTCAACTTCTTTAAATGTTTCTGGATTATCAGCTAATACTAGCTATACATATTCAGTAAGAGCTAAAGATGCTGCAGGAAACGTTTCTGGATCAGGTTCAGTTACATTTACAACATTAAGCAACCAAGTTACCTATTGTACTTCTAGTGGAAGCAGAACTACGTATGAGTGGATTGATAACGTAGAATTAGGAGGAATAGCAAATGCTACAGGTGCAGGAAGCGGATATTCTGATTTCACAAATCAAGTAGGAACATTAGCTAGAGGTAGTTCTAACACAATGATTGTTAGTGCTGGATTTAGAAGTTCTTCATATACGGAGCACTGGGCTGTATGGATCGATTTTAACCAAGACGGAACATTCTCTAGTTCTGAAAAAGTAGTTTCTGGATCTTCTTCTAGTGCAAACAACTTATCAGCAACTGTAAATGTACCAACAAACGCTGCATTAGGTCAAACTAGAATGCGTGTTTCTATGAAGTATAACTCAGCGCAAACTGCTTGTGAAAACTTCGGAGATGGTGAAGTAGAAGACTACACAATTAACATTACTAGCTCAGCTCGTGTTGTTGATGTAGATGCGAACGCTGATGTTTTAGGAAACGAGTCTGCTATTAACCTTTTAGCATTCCCTAACCCAGCGACATCTTTTGTTCAAGTAAAATTAAACAACAGATCTGAAGGATTAACTACTTACCGTATTGTAAATACAATTGGACAAACAGTTCAAAAAGGAGAGATATCTAACGGAGCTGTAAACGTTTCTAAATTAACATCAGGAATGTATGTTTTAGAAGTATTTGATGGTCAAAAATCTCTTACTACTAGAATAGTTAAAAAATAATATATAATCCCTATACTATATTAGTCAATAAGAAGACCCGAGCAATTGCTCGGGTTTTTTTTTAGTTACTGATTCTTATTAGATTCCTGCCTTCGTAGGAATGACAATATGAAATAGAGCTGTCATTCCCGTGAAAATGGGAATCTCTACTTTAATGTGATACATTATTTTACTTCTCTAGACTATTTCATGAGAATCATTTCTTAAAGTACTACCTTTGCGTGCCTTTAAGTGCTAACAATACATTATGAATTACCTTACTGTTGAAAATATCTCTAAAGCTTACGGAGAACGTGTTTTATTTGAAGATTTATCCTTTGGAATTAACAAAGATCAAAAGATTGCCTTTGTAGCAAAAAACGGTAGCGGTAAAACATCTATTTTAAATATTGTTGCGGGTAAAGACACCCCAGATTCTGGACAAGTTGTTAGCAGAAAAGGAATTCATATTGCTTATTTATCGCAAGACCACGATTTTGATGTGAATAAAACCATCGAAGAAACCATTTTTGCTACTGAAAACAAAATTCTTCCTATTATTCAACAGTACGAAAAAGCTTTGCACAATCCAGATGATGCAGAAGCGTATCAAGCAGCTTTTGATTTAATGGACCAACACAATGCGTGGGATTTTGAAACACAGTACAAGCAAATTCTTTCTAAATTAAAACTAGATAACCTACAGCAAAAAGTTGGAAACTTATCTGGTGGACAAAAAAAGCGTTTGGCGTTGGCAATTATCTTAATTAATAAACCCGATTTGTTAATTCTAGATGAGCCAACCAACCACTTAGATTTAGAAATGATTGAGTGGTTAGAAGCTTTTTTTGCACGTGAAAAAATCACCTTATTCATGGTTACGCACGATCGTTATTTCTTAGAGCGTGTGTGTAATGAAATAATTGAGTTAGATAACGGACAGTTATATAAATACAAAGGAAACTATTCGTACTACTTGCAAAACAAAGAAGAACGAAAAGCGTTAGAAGCCACTAATCTTGGTAAAGCCAAGAGTTTATATAAAAAAGAATTAGATTGGATGCGTCGTCAACCAAAGGCACGTACGACCAAATCGAAATCTAGAATCGATGATTTCTTTGAAATCAAAGCAAAAGCACACCAGCGTCGAAAGGAACACGAAGTTCAGTTAGAGATTAACATGGAGCGTTTGGGAAGCAAGATTGTAGAATTGCACAAACTGAAAAAATCGTTTGACGATAAAGTAATTTTAGATGGTTTCGAATATGTGTTTAAAAAAGGAGAACGCATCGGAATTATTGGTAAAAACGGAACCGGAAAATCTTCGTTCTTAAATTTACTTACGGGACAAATTCCTATTGATGGCGGAAAAATTGTAGTAGGTGAAACGGTAAAGTTTGGCTATTACACACAAAAAGGAATTAACATTAAAGAAGGGCAGAAGGTAATTGAAGTAATTAAAGAATTTGGGGAAGAAATTCCGTTAACCAAAGGAAGAAGAATTTCTGCGGCACAATTACTTGAACGTTTCTTATTTGATCGTAAAAAACAATACGATTTTGTAGAGAAGTTAAGTGGAGGTGAGCAAAAGCGTTTGTACTTGTGTGCGGTGTTAATACAAAATCCAAACTTCTTAATTTTAGATGAGCCAACCAACGATTTGGATGTGGTAACCTTAAACGTATTAGAAAACTTTTTGTTGGATTATCCTGGGAATTTAATGGTGGTTTCGCACGACCGTTATTTTATGGATAAAATTGTGGATTCGTTGTTTGTGTTTAGAGGAAATGGAGTAGTGGAGAACTTTCCTGGAAATTACTCTGATTTTAGAGCGTATGAAGACTCAAAAGAACCAGAACCTAAAATTGAAAAGAAAGAGTCTGTAGAACGCGAAAAAACACCTCAAAAAGGAAAGTTAAGTTATAATGAGAAGCGTGAGTTTGGAATTTTAGAAATTGATATTGAAAAACTCCAAAAAAAGAAAACTGATATAGAAACTCAATTTGCCAACGGAAGCATTGCTCCTGAAGATATTAACGACAAATCTCTAGAACTCCAACAAATTATTGAAGACCTCGAAACTAAAGAAGAACGTTGGTTTGAGTTGTCTATGAAAATGGAGGGGTAAAAAGGTTAAGTCATATCAGAGTTGATTTGTTGTGTATTTCTGAATGATTAGCTTCATTCCTTACTTCCTTTTCTATTATGTTTAGAGTATTTAAAGTCATCATTCTCTAGTAAAAAAAAGTTGTAAATTGTACTGGTTGAAGAGAAGTTGTTTTTTTGAGTTGATGTACTGATTATATAGGTTATTGTTGAACCTTGATAAACTTTGAAAAACACATCATCTTCTATGTAAGAATCATATATTTTTCCTCCCCACTTTTTAATTTGTGTTATATACTCGTTATACTTTTCTTTAATATGAACTTGAATATTAAGCCTAGTAGGATAGTTTTCACTCCCTGAAAAATGCAATATTAAAAAAGACTCAGCATTATCATTAAAAGTTGATTTGTTATATGCAAAACTCAACCCTCCATATTTATCAGTTGTTGGTGATTTAGCATCTATAAAACTCCAATTTCTTTGTGTTAGATATTCTTCAGCTTCAGCCATATTCTTTTTTCTAACTGTAAGTAATTGTTTGAGTGATAAATTTTGAGAAATTGAAGGAATTGTTACTAAAATAAATAGAATTAATGTTAAAATATATTTCATTGTTTTGATTAGTTAATTTCTTCTAATATTTTTTCTTTGTCTTATCCATCTATCAACATCACTAATTTTAATTTTTTTCTTATTCAAAGTAATGTAATATTGTTTCTTATCATTATCTAAATAAACTTGAGTCAATTCAAATAAAGCGCCATCTATATAGTTTTCTATTGTTTGTGTTGACCAATCTAAATCAAAATGTTTTGAAATTCTATTTAAAACCTCCTTTGCTCTTTCTACAGAGTCAAGATTTGAACTAAAATTTTCTAGAATAGGAATTAAATCTTTTATAAAAGAATCTCTAGTTTTTTTGTTTTCGAAAGCGTCATTAATTTCTTTTCTTAGTTTTTTTGGGACTTCTGAAATCTTTGAGCGTTTGGATGAAATGGTAATCCTTCTGTCTGAGTTAATTGGAATTTTTATTCGGACATCTTGTTTTTTTCCATCAATTGGAAATTTAGTTGTTTTGTCAATATGAATGTCACTTGAATTCTTGTCCCAATCCTTTTCTTCTCTGGCTCCCCATTTATGATCATCAATAATTAATGACTGATTATTAATTAGAGGTTTAAGACTCATTATGTTGTTTTATTCTTTTTTTGAGTTCAAATTCATTTCTTTATTTGTCTTTTTTGGTTCCTCTAAAATAGCTGAGAACGGGTAATCACTTACTATTGTTTTGTGGTGTTTTTATATTGTTATTTCTCTTATTCTGTCCGATAAAAATTGTTCAATAGGTTGCCAATCCCATTCGCTGTAGGCATTTAAAAGTTCAATTAAATCATTATCTGCTAAAGGAACCATAAGTCCTCTTCCATCAATAAAAGTATCTTTACATCTCTGAATTAATCTAGGCATATCATCTACACTTCTACATACTAAGAACCCAACTTTTCCTCGATTTACTGAAAACCTACCCGCTAATTGATCAATTTCTGGATTAGCAACATCTTTTGTATAATTTTTACATTCAACGTAAATGTAAGGACAAGGTATATTATGATTTTCTGCAAGTCTTCTAAAAATTCCATCCTGAGCAGCATTGTCGAATACTAAATCAATTCTTTTTCTACCATCGTGAATTTCTCTCTCTTTTATTGGATTTATCAAATGTGGATAAAATATCAATTCTAAAATTCCAATAATAATATTATGAAAATTATCTGCAGCAGCAGCTCCTGTGGGTATTATATTTAATCTTTCAATTAAGGACGCAGCAACAGCTTTGAAATTAAATTCTGTAAACTCAATATTCGCCAAAGAGCTTACTTCTAGTTCATCTTTGAATTGCTGTAAAATCTCTGGGTGTTCTCTAGTAAATCTTCTCAAAAAATCTTTTGATGGAGGGTGTCTTTCTTTGAGACTTTTTTTTGTTACATATTTAGTACCACCTTTACGTCTTTGAACTAAAGCTGTGTTCATTCGAATATTCTCATTTTGTAAGAAATCAAGAACAAATTGATTGTAATACCTATCAGGAACATAAGCCTTACTGAAAGAAACTATTCCTTTGGGAACTAATAATAGTTTACGTCCATCTATAACTAGCATTTCTGTATGTTCAGATTCCCATTCTGCTTGTCTACTATTCCAAAAGAAACCTGAATTTACACCTGCAGAAAGCGGAATATTGTGCAGTCTACATTGATTTTGAGTGTATTCAATTAAGTGTTTTGTGATTATGTTAGTTGTCATATCGGAAAGTTTGTCTTTTCCGAAATTGTCAACAAATAAAATATTGTCTTCTATATCTTGAATTAGCCCTGTTTGTATTGCTCGACTTCTTAATAAACTGTCATAGATTTTATCTGTATCTCCAGCTCCAACTCCTTTTCCTTGAGGATTGCCTCTTGAAAGTCCTAAACAAGTTGTATTTGGTTCGTGTAAATGGTCAAATAATTCTTTTGCCTCATTTTCATTTCCTGCTCTTATTAAATCAATTACTCTTTGAAAAAAATTACGCAAGGTTAAAGTTGCTTCAGTTGACCAATTATCAGTCTTTTTACTTAAAAAGAAAGGGTCTAAAAAAAGAGGTGTGTCAGTCGCAAAATCAATATCAACAAAATCTAATTCTGCTTGAGATTTGTTCAATTCAAAATACTCACTTATTTTCATCTAGTTTTGATTTTTGCTGGAATTACACACTATACCCTTTGTTATTCATGGCTTTATTTCTTATCATTCTTTCTTTATGTTCTCGTTCCTTCAGTGACATTAGTCGCATTCGAATTTCATCTGATTTAGAATCAAGCATTTTTAATTCATGCTTCAAACGAGTAGATAATCTTTCGTCAAATTCAGCAGGGTCAGAGTTATCTAAAATCAAATATTGTTCATCAATAGAGTTTTTTAAATGATTCCTTCTTTCATGAAGGTAATTTAACTCTTCTTCTAGGCTCATTCTTTCCTTCATTAAAGATTCCCGAACTTGACGATATTTCATATATTCTTCTTCTTTGCGCAAGTTCATTATTCGTCTTCGTTCATCCAATCGCCTTAATTCACGTATTTCTTCTATTGCTTTTTCATCTACTTTTTCATTAAGGAAATCACGAGCAAATTCTAAGAATCTATCGGACTGATACATATGAAATGATTGTTCAGCTTCTAATTGAAACTCCTTAATAAGTTCTGGCCGAGGGCTTATTGTTTTACCTTTAAACCTAACCCACCAATCTTCTTTTCTGTCATCAGTAAGAAGAATTACACCTTGTTTGAGATCCTTAGATTTTTGGATTATTTGTTTCCAAACAATGAAATCACCATATTTTCTTGAATTGAGGTCTGTATCATCATTTTTGCTAGAATCTTTATAGCCGGGAGGAACTTTGTTTTTGAATCTTATTTCCCCTTCCTTACAAATTTCTTGTAGTTCTTCTTCAGTAAATTCATTACCTACCTTATCATCAAATAATGATTCAATTTTAGAGAGTATATCGTCTTCTGTAATTCTATTATTATGAAATTTTTTATTACTTTCTAATTGCTTGCAGATTTCTTCATTCAATAAGGTGAACTTACTGAGAAGTTTATCCGACAGAAACGGATGTTGTCTTGAATTGTGAAACTCCTTTTCAATTGACTTTAAAGAAGAAATAGTTTCTTCATATGATTTTTCCTGTTGACTAATTACTCCTAACCTATTATTAAAGAACTCTTGAGCAGATTGATGGGGAATCCATATTCGATTTTTGAGCTTATTTAGTATCTTAAAAAATTCTTCTCTAGTTTCATCAGAGTAACGATATAGATTGAGTAATATATTAGCATCCAAAGTGAATAGAGCGCTTTTCCATAAATCATTTATTTCTTTATTTGTAAGTTTAAAATAGCCAGGAAATTTAGATTTCATTTGTTTTTTAATTAAGCCAAACGGCTTATATATAAACTTTTATTCCTGTTATCCAGCAAAAAAAGCCTGTATAAACCACAGTTTGGTTTTACTTCATAAAATTTCTAAGAAAAAGGAAAGAAACAGGAGGATTGGGCTATTGCTTATTCTTTTTCGGCTTTCAATTTCAGGTTTCTGTTAGGAAAGTTATACAGGAAAAACACCCTTTTTTTATTTTAGATGATAGATAATAGAAAAGAGAAGAGAGATAAGAGAGGTTTTGGAGTTAGTTCTCGATACAACTCCTATCGTCGTCACTCGAACTGACATAAATCGTTATTATGAGGTTTGTACTAAATGTCATTCCGAACTTGTTTCGGAATCTCATCATGAGAAGCTGAAAAGAGTTCAGCTTGACGCAATTTTATGATTTATCTTTTGAGTTCTAGTTTAAAAGTCCTCTTTAGATTGAGCCATAAAATCCACCACAAGAAACGACAAAAATGAAAAGCTGTTTGAATCTGACGAAAGGAAGATGAGTTCTTTTCATTTCGTTTCGAGGATGTGATTATTATGAGTGAAAATCTAAGAAGACTAGATTTTTTTGTTTCTTTTTTCATCAATGGAAAAAAGAATAAATAACAGAAAACTATCATTTATAGAATATATTTCTATCGTTCTTTTTGTTGATAAAAAAGGAATCTAAAGACTGTTTTAGTTTATAAAAAACTATTCAATAATCCCTAAACGTTTAGCGCGTTGTTCCCAACTTTTTCTTGCTAAACTTTGCAAATTAGCTACATTATCACTTTCATCCATAATTTCTAAACCAAGTAAAGTTTCAATAGCATCTTCTTGAGTAACAATACCGCTAACAGCTCCAAACTCATCAACAACTAAAGCAATGTGTTCTCTCTGTTCTATTAATTTTTCAAATAACTCAGGAATTGGTAACTCTCTATTAGTAACAATAATATCACGTTTAATAGTTTCTAGCTTTTCTTCACCTTTTCCTCGGATAATAGCTTCTAAAAGTTGATCTTTTAAGACATAACCAATAATGTTATCTGTAGTTCCAGAATATAATGGAATACGAGAAAAACGTAAGGTAGGGTTTTCATCAAAAAACGATTGAATTGTTTGTGATGCGTCAGCCATTTTTAACACTGTACGTGGAGTCATAATATGCTTTGCCCAAACTTCTTTGAAACCAAGCATATTTCTAATAACCTTACTTTCATTTTTTTGAAATACACCTTCTTTCTCTGCAATTTCAGTCATAGCAGAAAAATCTTCTCTACTCAATACGCTTTCTCCATGTCCGCCTTTTCCAAACATTTTAGTGAACAATTGAAGAATCCAAATGATTCCTGTGTATTTAAATATAAAAATTAACACATTTAAGGTACTCGTGGTGATACCTGCAAGAGATTTCCAATAAGTAGCACCAATTGTTTTAGGGATGATTTCTGAAGCAACTAAAATTAAAACGGTCATAATAGCTGATACGATAAAAACGCCACTAAAAATTCCTGTTCCAGTATCTCCAACAAAAACATTTTCAGCTTCAGAACCTACTAAAATCGCACCAACAGTATGAGCGATGGTGTTTAAGGTTAAAATTGCAATTAAAGGCTTGTCAACATCTTTTTTTAATGTTTCTAATCCTTTTGCGTATGATTTTCCTTCTTTCTTTTTTACATTAATGAAAGTAGGTGTAACACTCAATAGTACAGCTTCTAATATCGAACAGATAAAAGAAAAAAGTATAGATATTACACCATAAAAAATAAGTAGTCCCATTGTGAAAATTTTTGTAAAAATAAAAAAACCCCAAGTAATAAACCTGGGGTTTCCAATGTTTTATAAAATTGATTTAAAAATTGTAGTTAACTCCTAAACCAAATACTTCTCTTGTTTGAAATCCTTTAAAAGCATTATCGTCATAAATTGTTTGTAACGCTAAGTTAGCTGATAAATACTTGTTGATTTTCATTACAATGTTTACCGTGTAATCTAAATCTACATTTTGAGGATCTTCTAAGTAGTTGCTGTATAAGTTTAAAATGTTTTCAACAGTTACATTATCCATTAATTTAAACTTGTAGTAAGCACCTACAGCAGCACCTAATTCGTAACGAGTGGTTTCTCCAGCATCAACACCAAAAGCAGGAGCTAAATCTTCTGATAATACTACCAATTTAGACGTACCAGGTGCAATATTCACTTTTAAGTTATCGCTCTTTTTCCATAACATACCAGGACCAAATTGGAAATATGCTGGAGAGAAAAAGTGAGATTGTTGAACTCCATTTACATCGGTAGAAGACATTTGCGTTTTAAAGTTAAAAAATGCAGAGTAAAACCAATACCCTGTAGCTTTTTTACCCAATAATGAGTTTAACTCAAAACGGTCATCTGTTTTTTGTAAATCTTCACCCTTTAATTTCGTTAAACCGTATGAAGCAATAATTTTGTTGTCCCAGTTCCAATCACCTTTTAAATAATTAAAATCGTAATTTAAATTTAAGTTACCTGCAATACTGTTTGTACCACCGGCTAACCAGTTATTAAAAGCCGATTGATTAAAGAGAAAAGAAATAGTACCTTCTTTTTTCCATCCTTCCTTTGGTTCTTCTTTTTTCTTCTCTTGTGCAGAAAGAGTTAATCCACCTAATACTATAGCAATAGCTAATAATTTTTTCATTTTATAAAAATTAATTAAATAAATTTTTGCGCAAAACTACGCTTTCTTCTGCTATTTAGACGAAACTTGAAGGAAAAAGTCACATTTACAGAATAACATAATTAACACCTAGTCCAAAAAGTTGTCGAAATTGAATTTTACTGGAAGCATTGTCATCTATAATTGTATGAAACCCGAGATTGGCAGAAAAAATATCACTGATTTTAACTAAAAAGTTAATTTGATAATCAATATCTACATTTTGCGGATTGTCGAGATAATCAGCATACAATGCCAAGATGTTTTCCATTGTTAGAGTTTCCGTGATTGAAAACTTATAATAAGATGATAAGTTAAACCCTAAACCAAAGTTGGTTGTTTTTCCTTCATCTACACCATACTTTCCTGAAAATTCTTCAGAAACAAAAGTAAATCTTGAGGAAGAAGGAGCAATGTTTATAAATTTATTATCAGATTTTTTCCATAGCATACCTGGTCCGAAGCTTAAGTAAGCTGGAGAAAACAAATCAGAAATTGGTAATGCAGGAGTTTTTTTATAATCGTAACCTCTTGTAAATTGAGTTTTTAAATTGTTATAGAAAGAGAAGAACCAGTCTTTTTTTGATTTATAGCCAAGTAAAGAATTGTATTCAAGTCGATCATCAGTTTTTCTAACTCCTTGTTTGTCTATATAACTCAATCCATAAGCTGAGGTAACTTTATTATCCCAATTCCAATTCTTTTTTTTGTAGTTAAACTCGTAATTGATATTCACATTTCCGGCAACTGTGTTAGTACCACCCGCTACCCAATTTGAAAAAGTAGATTGGTTTAAAATAAACGTTAACTTGGTTATGGTATTCCACTTTTTAGGAATACTGTCTTTTTTTGTACTTTCTTCTGCTGTCGTTTCTTGCGAAAACGTGATTTGACTTAATAATAAAATAAAGAAACTTAGTTTTTTTATTGTATTAAAAAACATAGGGAATTATTTTTTCTTGTATAATGGAACAGTTGAACAAGCTTCACCAAACATAATTGATTTTGCAACTGGCTGTACCTTACTGATTAATAAAGTGTATGCAGTTTCAGGAATTGGTTTAGATGAACAACCTTTTATAATAACAGGTTTGTCTTGAAAAGAGCTTACATCCAATTCACTTATAATCTCAGTAAATACTATTGTTTCTAACAGCTCTAAATTACCAATAACTACTTTTTTAGCAAAGGGATTAAGTTGTGTTGTTAACAACAAATAAGCCCAAGAAGGAATTATAGCGTCTGTTGAACAAGTCAAAGCTACATAGGCATCTTTATATTGAGACCAATCGTAGTTTTTCACTTGCTCCCTGAAGTCTTTTTCTTTTAAAAGTAAACCTTCGAATAGCCAATCTGAAATGTCAAATACAATACGTTGTCCTGAAGGATAAAAATCTTCTAGATCAACAGTGACTAGCTTACTATTTGCAACTCTGTTAATAATTTCTTCTGCCATAGAAAAGATTTTTACAACATTCCTAATTCAAGTTTTGCTTCTTCACTCATCATATCTTGAGTCCAAGTAGGATCAAAAGTAATTTCTACCTCACAATCATTAATTTCTTTTAAGGTTTTCACTTTTTCTTCTACTTCAACTGGTAATGTTTCAGCAACAGGGCAGTTAGGTGATGTTAATGTCATTAATATTTTTGCATCGTTTTCTTCTGAAATAAAAACATCATAAATCAATCCTAATTCGTAAATATCTACAGGAATTTCCGGGTCAAATATGGTTTTTAAAACACGTACGATTTTATCTCCTAATTCTTCTAAGTTCTCTTCAGTCATAATAAAATATTAACTTGTTAATTTAGATTGCTGAGCAATGGCATACATTTTAATTTGTTTCACCATCGAAACTAAACCATTCGCTCTTGTTGGACTTAAATGCTCTTTCAAACCAATTTCGTCAATAAAATTAGTATCCGCATTTAAAATGTCTTGTGGTTTTTGGTCGGAAAAAACACGTAATAATAACGCAACAATTCCTTTTGTTAAAATAGCGTCACTATCGGCTGTGAACTTGATAATGTCACCCTCAATTTCAGAATGCATCCATACTTTTGATTGGCAACCTTTAATTAAATTTTCATCTAACTTGTATTGCTCATCAATGATAGGTAAAGATTTTCCTAACTCAATAATATATTCGTAACGCTCCATCCAGTCTTCAAACATTGAAAACTCATCAATAATTTCTTCTTGTATTTCTTTGATAGTCATTTTTTAGAACTATTTTTGCACTTTACAAATTGTTTTGTGCATTTATTGTGCAAAATTACTGATAAAAATTAATAAATGAGTAAACTATTAGCAGTAGGAACAGTTGCTTTTGATGCAATTGAAACACCTTTTGGCAAAACTGATAAAATTTTAGGAGGATCTGGAACCTTTGTTGGGTTAGCAGCTTCTCAATTTGGAGTACAAACAGGAGTAGTTTCTGTAGTTGGAGGAGATTTTCCACAATCGTATTTAGATATGATGCAGGAAAAAGGAATTGATACTACAGGAATTGAAATCGTAAAAGACGGAAAAACTTTTTTCTGGAGTGGAAAGTATCATAATGATATGAACTCTAGAGATACCTTAGTAACTGAGTTAAATGTATTAGAAACATTTAATCCTGTTGTTCCAGAATCTTTTAAAGATTCACCTGTTGTAATGCTAGGAAATTTACATCCTTTGACACAAGCTTCTGTTTTAGATCAAATGAACGAAAGACCGAAGTTAGTAGTTTTAGATACAATGAACTTCTGGATGGATATCGCATTAAACGATTTACACGAGGTGTTAAAAAGAGTGGATGTAATCACTATCAATGATGAAGAAGCACGTCAGTTAAGTGGAGAATATTCTTTAGTGAATGCTGCTAAGAAAATCCATGAAATGGGTCCTAAATATGTAGTAATTAAAAAAGGAGAGCACGGAGCATTATTGTTTAATGAAGAAAACATGTTCTTTGCGCCTGCATTACCATTAGCTGAAGTATTTGATCCTACAGGAGCAGGAGATACATTTGCAGGTGGTTTCTGTGGATATTTATCAAAAACAGAAGATTATTCATTCGAGAATATGAAGAACGCAATTATTTTTGGATCAAACTTAGCGTCATTTTGCGTTGAGAAATTTGGAACAGAACGCATGGAAGAACTAACAAAACCAGAAGTGCAATCTCGTTTACAAGCATTTAAACAGCTTACACAATTTGATATCGAATTAGTTTAACACATATCCGCGCCTTGTTGCGCGGATTTTTATTTTATAAAACAAACACACAACACAACATAAAGAATAATTAATGAGTGATTTTTTAAAGCACGAATGTGGAATTGCCTTAGTTAGATTATTAAAGCCCCTTGAGTATTATAAAGAAAAGTACGGTACTGCTTTTTACGGTTTAAACAAGTTGTATCTTCTTATGGAGAAACAACACAATAGAGGACAGGACGGTGCAGGTTTGGCAAGTATTAAGTTTAACGTAGATCCAGGAACAAGATACATTAGCAGAATCCGATCAAACAAAACACAACCGATTCAAGATATTTTTGGTCAAATTAATAATAGAATCAATGATATTTTTGAGAAAGATCCTGAGAAATTAGAAGATGTAAAATGGCAAGAAGAAAATATGCCGTATATCGGAAATTTATTTTTAGGACATGTTCGATATGGAACTTTTGGAGGAAATAGTATCGAAAACGTTCACCCATTTTTACGTCAGAGTAACTGGAAGCACAAAAACTTGATTGTTGCAGGTAACTTTAACATGACAAATTCTGGAGAATTGATGAAGGAGTTAGTTAGTTTAGGTCAGCATCCAAAAGAAGCTACCGATACGGTTACTGTAATGGAGAAAATCGGTCATTTTTTAGAAGACGAAGTTTCTCAAACGTATAAAAAAGCCAAAGCTGCTGGATTTAATAAAAAACAAGCATCACCTTTTATAGAGGAGAATTTAGATATTCAACGAATTTTAAAAAGATCTTCTAGAAACTGGGATGGAGGTTACGCAATGGCTGGTTTACTAGGACATGGAGATGCTTTTGTATTAAGAGACCCGTCAGGAATTCGTCCTGCTTTCTGGTATCAAGATGATGAAGTTGTTGTAGTGGCTTCTGAAAGACCTGTTATTCAAACTACTTTTAACGTTCCTATTGAAGATGTTAAAGAATTACCTCGTGGTAAAGCTTTAATTATTAAGAAAAATGGTAGTACTTCTTTAGAAAGAGTTATTAAGAAAAGAGAAAAACTTTCATGTTCTTTTGAGCGTATTTATTTTTCAAGAGGAAGTGATGCAGATATTTATCAAGAGCGTAAAAACTTAGGGAAATTTGTGTTTCCTGAAGTTTTAAAGTCTATCAATGACGATATTTCAAATACAGTGTTTACTTACATTCCGAATACAGCTGAAACTTCTTTCTATGGAATGATGGAAGCCGCTGAAGATGTTTTAAATCAACAGAAAACAGCTGAAATCTTAGCTGGTGGTGGAAAATTATCTGCTGAGCGTGTTACTGAAATTTTATCAGAAAGGCCACGTTTTGAAAAAATCGCCATTAAAGATGCAAAACTAAGAACGTTTATTACGGATGATAGTAGTCGTGATGATTTAGTAGCTCACGTTTACGATGTTACTTACGGAGTTGTAAAACCAACGGATAACCTAGTTATTATTGATGATAGTATTGTAAGAGGAACAACATTAAAGAAAAGTATTATTAAAATCTTAGACAGATTGTCGCCTAAGAAAATAGTAGTAGTTTCTTCTGCTCCACAGATTCGCTATCCAGATTGCTACGGAATTGATATGGCTAGAATTGGTGATTTTATCGCATTTAAAGCGGCTTTAGAATTACTTAAAGAGCGAAACATGTATCATATCGTAGATGAGGTTTATGAAAAATGTAAAGCACAACAATCTATTGAGGATAAAGAAGTTATTGTAAATTTTGTAAAAGAAATTTATGCCCCTTTTACACATGAGGAAATTTCGGCAAAAATTGCGGAGATGTTAAAAACTGATGGAATCAACGCGGAGGTAGAAATCATTTATCAAACTGTTGAAGGATTGCATAATTCGTGTCCAGATCATAAAGGAGATTGGTATTTCACTGGTGATTATCCAACACCTGGTGGACACAGAGTTGTTAATCAAGCTTTCATTAACTTTTACGAAGGAAACAATAAAAGAGCGTATTAATTAAACGCACAATTGAAGATATAAAGACTGCTTTTCGGCGGTCTTTTTTTGTTTTTACATTTAAGTACTGATTTATACAAATTCAGATAATTTATTCTACATTGCTTTTTAGTAATTCTTAAGAATGAAGACATGAGAATAGAAGGAAAAACAATTGAGTATAATAGTATTTTAGAGAAAATATATCGAGAGGTAATTTCGGAAAAAGACAATGGAGCAATTGCCACGTATATACCAGAGTTGGCGAAAGTTGATTCAGATAATTTTGGAGTTTGTTTGCGAACCATCCAAAACGATGAATATGGAATAGGGAATTGGCAAACAAAATTCTCCATTCAAAGTATCTCTAAAGTATTGTCATTATGTGTAGCATATCAAATTTTTGGTGATGAAATTTGGAAACGAGTAGATGTTGAACCTTCGGGAACACCGTTTAACTCATTAGTTCAGTTAGAATCAGATCTTGGAATTCCGAGAAATCCATTCATGAATAGTGGCGCTATGGTTATATGTGATATGCTGGTGAGTTATTATAAAAACCCAAAAGGAGATTTTTTAAATGCGGTTAGAGAATTGTGTCATTCTAGTGAGATAAATTATTCTGAGGCAGTTGCGAAATCAGAAGCTTCGGTTGGTTATAGAAATAAGGCTTTGTGCAATTTTATCAAGTCTTTTGGAAATATTAAAAACGAACCTGAAGAAGTGTTAGATTTTTATTTTCATATCTGTTCTATCGAAATGAGTTGTCAGGAATTATCGAGAGTTTTTATGTTTTTGGCAAACCCGAATTTTACCACATCAAAAGGAAAGAAAGTATTGAGTTTGAGTAAAACGAAAAGAATCAATGCTATAATGCAAACGTGTGGTTTTTACGACGAATCTGGTGAGTTTTCTTTTCGTGTAGGATTACCAGGTAAAAGTGGAGTTGGAGGTGGAATCGTGGCAGTTTATCCTGAGAAATATTGTATTACAGTTTGGAGTCCGAAGTTGAATGAAAAAGGAAACTCCTATCGTGGAATGAAGTTTTTAGAGGCGTTTACCACAGAAACTGAACAATCGATTTTTTAGTATTCTAGCATAAGCGGAAGTTTAAAAAGTGTTAAAAAGTATCCCAAATCTTATAGTCTGTATGATTTGGGATACTTTTTTTTGGGGTGAAAATTACTTTCGTTATTCAAATTTAAATCTACTAAAATGAAAAACTTAAAGTATGTAATGTTGTTGTTTTTGGTTGTCAATTTTTCCTGTTTTGAAAATAACGAAAACTTAAACGACTTTTTATTTGAAGGCAAAGTTGTTGATAATGTAACGAACGAACCTGTTTCAGGTATTGAAATAGATTATGAAGTATGTAAACCCGTTGGTAGTGGAATTTTGTATACATGTGTTACAAAAGACGAAGGAACTACAATCACAGATGATAATGGAGAATTTTCTGTTTTAGTAAATTATGAGGAAAAGGATAATGACTTAAAATTTTTTACAAAAAGTAAAAATAAAAATTATCAGGCGAGTTCTTTTCAACAAAGTTATTCCATAGAAAAATTAATGAATGATGAGTTGCCAGTAATTAAAGTAAATAGGTATGCTTCAATAAAAATAACAGTGAAAAATACGAATCCATTTAATGAAGAAGATAATATCACAATTGGTCATTTTAGAGATAATGAAGAAGGTCTAAGACGTTATGGATTGGTAAGGCAATCTCTTATTAATTATGAAAACACAAATGTGTTTTTTGATAATGGAAATACAGTCGCCAGTATGTTAGAGTGGAATGGTGTAAACGTGCATTCTGTAATAGAAGGGAAAGTTCCTGGGGCATATAGAAAAGTTTATCTTGATTATACAGTTAAAAAGAACGGAGTTTATGAAAACCGAAGAACAGAAGCGGTTACTTTAAGTCCAGATGCAATCAATGAATTCTTAATAGAATATTAAAATTACTTTTTTACATTTTATCTATTTTTACGGGAAACATCATATTTATGAAATGGTTTTTTCCAATAGTAATTATTCTGTTTTTTTGGAATTGTGAAACACCTTCAAAAGAGAATTTAAAAAAAGAAATTATGAACTCAAAAATTGTTGTTGCTCATCGTGGAGCTTCAGGATATTTACCAGAACATACAATGGAAGCGAAAGCAATGGCGTATGCAATGAAGCCTGATTTTATTGAGCAAGATTTAGTATTGAGTAAAGATGATGTTCCTGTAGTGATTCATGATATTTATTTAGATGATGTTACCGATGTTGCTGTAAAATTTCCTGAAAGAAAACGAGAAGATGATAGGTATTATGTTATCGATTTTACGTTTGACGAATTGCAGAGTTTGAATGTTTCTGAACGCTTTGATCCTAAAACAGGAAAACAATTTTATCCAAATCGTTTTCCAAAAGGAAAAGGAAGTTTTAAACTTCATTCGTTACAGCAAGAAATAGAGTTAATTCAAGGCTTAAATAAAAGTACGGGGAATAATATTGGTATTTACCCTGAGATTAAAAATCCTGAATTCCATCATCAAAACGGAAAAGATATTGCAAAAATCACTTTAGATATTCTTTCTGAATACGGATATACTTCTAAGAAAGATAATTGTATCTTCCAATGTTTCGATGCCAAAGAGCTTGAGCGTGTAAGAAAGGAGCTAAAATCTGATTTATTCTTAATTCAATTAATTGAGTTTCCTGAAGAAACTAAAAAACTAGACCATTTCGCAACTTATGCCGATGGAATTGGGCCTTGGTACAAGCAAATCGTAGATAAAAAAATTGATGGAAAATGGCAGTTTACTTCCTTAGTTAAAAACGCTCATCAATTAGGTTTAAAAGTTCATACATATACATTAAGAGCCGATCAATTAGGAGATTTTTCTTCATTTGAAGAGCATGTAAAAACACTTCTTTTTGAAGCAAATGTTGATGGTTGTTTTACCGATTTTCCAGATAAAGTAATCGAAATTTTGAAGCGTTAGAATAGAAAAGGTAAATAATTACACTTCATTATATGGGTTTTTTCAACCTCCTTTTTTTCGTTTTTAACGAACCGATGTAATGATGCTTTCTATTAAAATAAAGGTGTTGCATATATTTTCACCACATTTTATTCCTTTTTAAACGTCATTTTTCCTTCTCACATACATTTGTTTTCACATCTACTTCTTCTGAAGGTTATTTGTGGTGTTATAAAACCATAACAAATCATTTTTAACCACCACTAAAACAAATTATTATGACATTTAAACAACTATTCATTGTGAGCTTTTCGCTATTTACGAGTTCTTTATTATTCTCTCAAAACGAAGTTTGTACAGGCTCTTCAGAAGATGACCTTTTAATGGAACTAAATACTATCGATAAATGCTTAAGTCAAAATGAAGAAGTAAAAGAAGAACTTCCTAAAGTAAAAACTAAAAGATATTTAAGAACTAGAAGAAATAACTACTATCATACACTTAGAAAGAATTTGAAGAGTGTTAGTTCCACCAAAAATATAGTTGTAAAAAAGATAAAAGCTAAAGATGTTTATTTAGGGGAAGTTACTCAGGAGCCTACTTTAGTTTCTTTAGAAAACCAAGCTAAATATAAAGGAAGATTTAAAGATGTGCTGGAGGCTTATGTATCTGATAATTTGATATACCCTTCTGTATTAGAACATAATGGCGTCGAGGGAATTGTTTGGACCAGTTTTGTAATAGACGTAAACGGAGACGTTAAAAATATCGTAACCTTAGGACCGATAAACGGAGAATTATTTGAAGTTGAGGCAGCAAAAGTGATTAAAAATTTACCGAAGTTTAATCCAGGTAAAATAGATGATGAGCTAGTTAATGTAAAACACTTAATGGCTATAAAGTTTGAAGTAAATAAATAGTCTTTTAAGATATTACGATGTAAATTGAAGAAGTTTAGCTCGGTATGCTGAGAGTAATTTTGACTTTGATATAAAACCTATGTAAACGCCATTATCTTTTACTACAGGTAAATTCCAAGCGCCACTTTCTTTAAATTTTTGCATTATTTGTTCGATAGTATCTGTATCGAAAATTACAGCAGGAGCACTTTTCATAAAATCTGAAACGCTTAGTTCATCATACAGTTTTTCATCAAACATTATTGGTCGAATATCATCTAATAGTACAATTCCTAAAAATTCTTTTTCTTTATTAAGAACTGGAAAAATATTACGGTTGGATTTCGTTACGGCTGAGACAAGCATTTGTCGTAGACTCATTTCTAAAGAAACTCTTACAAAGTTTTTTTCGATGATTTTTTTAATATCCATCATCATCATAACATTTTTGTCTTTGTCATGTGTTAGAAGTTCTCCTCTTTCGGCAAGTTCAACAGTGTAAATAGAATTTGATACAAAATATTTTGTTATGGAGTATGAAACCGCAGCAACTAACATCAAAGGAACAAACAACTCATAACCTCCAGTAATTTCTGCAATTAAGAAAATAGCAGTTAAAGGCGCGTGTAGCACACCAGCCATAAGTCCTGTCATACCAACAAGTGTAAAGTTTGTTTCAGAAACTGAAAAACCCAACATATTAATGCTTTTAGCAAGAACGTTTCCTAAAATACTGCCCATTACCAAGGTTGGAATAAAAATTCCACCAACACCTCCAGCAGCGAACGTAGTTGTCATTGCGACTACTTTAAAAACACCAATTAATAGTAAAAATATAATGACCGTCCACACATTAGATTTATCAAAATCATAAGGCAAACCTTGTAATGCCTCAGGAGCATTGTTCAATAATAAATTATTAATAATTGTATATCCTTCACCATACAAAGGCGGGATTAATAAAAGTAACAAACCGATAGTTATTAAACTCCAAAATAACTTATGAGATGACTTTTTAAAGCGATTAAAAAAGTTGATAATATTAAAGTAGATTTTTGAAAAATATACGGAGGCAAATCCTGTTACAATTGCTAAAAGAATATAAAAAGCAAGATCTCTTATTTCAAATACTTCTTGAATTTTTACGGAAAAAAGAAGGTCATGTCCTAGAAAAAAATAGGAAGTAATAATTGCCGATACAGAGGCTAATAGTAAAGGAATTAAGGATACAAAAGCCATATCTAAACTAAAAACCTCAATAGCAAAAATAATAGCTGCAATTGGAGATTGAAACATAGATGCCATAGCTCCGGCAGCTGCGCAACCAATTAATAGCATTCTAGTTTTGGTATTCATATGAAATAACTGGGAAATCCCAGAACCTAGAGCGGCACCTGTACTTACTGCGGGACCTTGTAATCCCACAGAACCCCCAAAACCAACAGTGATTGGAGCAGTAATAATTGAAGCGTAAATTCTATATTGTTTGATGATTCCATTTCTTTTAGAAATAGCTTCTAGAGTTGTAGAAATACCGTGTCCTATTTCTCTCTTTAAAAAGTATTTTTTGATTCCGTTTACAATAAGTAATCCTATAATTGGAAATAGAAAGTAAAAAGAGTAATGATAGTCTTTAATTAAATTTCCTTCCAAAACCCAATGGAAAAAATAGGTAAGGTTTTTTAGAACTAATGTTCCTAAACCGGCTAAAAAACCCACTAAAACACTTAAAATATAAACAAACTGGCGCTCAGAAACATTTTTATAACGCCAGATTAAAATCTGTTTTAAAGTGTTTTTAGAGAATAGCATGAATGTATTATTTCAGTAAAGTATCCGTTCCTAAATACCCATCATTTTTATTATAATACCAAGCTCTTACTTTTGGCATTTTAATGCCATTGATTTCTTCTTCATCAGAAAGTAAAATATATTCGCCACTATCTTTAGTTTCTTTAAAAAACTGATATATTTCCATGGCATAAGTCGTGGGATTAAAGTAAAAATACCAAGTATCTTTTCCAATGCTTTCGTCATAAGTTACTTTTAACACTAAATACTCCTTTCCTTTAAACTTTTTCTTTTCTACTTTCTCATGAATGTTTGTTCCATTGTCTTTTAACTTCATCGGAAGCCCATACAAATAAGTGTAATAGTTTTTATAGAGATTTGCTCTGTCACAACTCAGTTTATGTTCTTTTAAAATAGCTTCTGAAGGGTTTTTAACACCGTTAAAAGCGATTATACAATTTCCTTTATCAACCGTGTATTCAGTTGTGTTTTTTCCTCTTGCAGCTTTTACATAAAAGTATTCGTTGGGTAAATCAATCTTTATTTCGCTGTCTCTATTTGGTTTGTCAGGAATTGTCATGGTTACTTTTAGAGTTCCATTAAAAGTTGCCCAATTTCCATTTGGGTCATGATATTGAATTGATTTATCTAACAACTGTTTTCCTGTTAATTGTTGAGCGTAAGAAATAGAAAAAGTAATAACGAAAACGAAAAAAAAGATATTTCTAGTCATGGTGTGTAGTTGGTAATACATAAAAGTAATAAAAAATCCCGCATAAATACGAGATTTTTTATTAGTCAATTTTACTACGTTATAATAATTTATATTCGAGGGTAAAATTAAACTGAGTGTTATTATTCCTAGCAGATAATAGCTCTTGCTCTCCATTGATATCAATAAAAACCCGTTTTGGAGCATTGTCATAAATATGACGAAAAGTAAGAACAACATTGAATTTTTTACTAATTGAATAAGAAGCAGAAATTTGACTGTCGATTAAATAATCTACCTTTTCATTTACTTTGGTCAAATCTACTTGAGATTCAACCTTACTATTCCATTCCCAAGGCATAGGCATTTTAAAATAATGTTTAAATTTTATAGAAAAGTTATCGTTCTGAAACTCGAACGTAGGTCGAAATTGCCAACGTAAGAAATTTGTCGTAGGAATTTCTCTTGTTTCAAATTGTACAGCATCACTATTTGCAAGAGATAAGGAATCACTTGCGTTACCTTTTTCAATTTCATAAAATACACCCGTCAAAAGAGCTAAGCGGAAGCTACTATGTCGTTTTTTAAATGCATTTGAAATTTTTCTTCTAGCTTTTGTTAGCAGTGAATTGTCTGTTATTTTTATTTTATCATTTACCGGTAAATCTTTACAGTCTGCTTTTCCACATAAGATGAGTTTTACTTCTTTTTTATCTTTCGAACTCGGGGTTGGATTTTCATTGATGGATTTCTCTTCCAATTTAACAGCAGTTTTATTATAAAAAGCTTTGATTTTGGTTTTTCCTCCAGGAGTTAGTCCCACAAAATCACTGTCCTTATAGTTGTCAAAACTGGTAATTCCTCCGTCACCTGCTCTTTTTTCTTTTGTTAAGCTTCCACTGAAAAAATTGAATATAAAACCTCCACCCACTTCATATCTTTGATTAATGTTTAAATATTGATTAGCATACCTATCAGCATATACATATCCTTCAATCGTTAAATCATTTCTTAAATAACTCAACGATTCATTAACAGGCTCTATTGGATTTGCTCTTGTTATAAAGAAGTCTAAACCTACGTGATAATTAGAGATGTTTTCTTGAAGAACTCCATTAAATATTTGGGTGCTGATAGATGCTTGGACATCTAGATTAAATGGGTAAAAATCTTTTGTTAATCGGGCATCAGAGTTAAATACATACTTGCTGGTTGTACCGTTATCATTTCCACTAAGACCAAAGGCTATTTTTAATTTTAATTTGTCGATTTCAGTTTCACTATCAATCAACATTTTTACATAATCTAAGGCTTTGTTGTACCCTTTTGATTGAGTGGTATCAAGAGATTTAAAGAACGAAATATCACTTGTGAGTTTTCTGTAAAAGGAGTTTAGCTCTTCTTGTCCAAAAATAAGATGAGGACAAAAAAATAAGACTAGGTATAAATACTTTTTCATTGTTGAATTTCAGTTAGTTAATAAGTTTCAAAACTAACCTTATCAACATGATGAAAGTATCCCTATGAATAGGTAATATGAATAAAAATCCCGCATTAAGCGGGATTTTTAAAGTCTGTATTATTTATTTTTTAAGCTTCTTCTTGAACATTCAATTGAATACTTAATTCTTGTAATTGCTCGTTGTCAATTGTTGCAGGCGCATCAATCATTACATCTCTACCAGAATTATTCTTTGGGAATGCAATAAAATCACGAATGGTTTCTTGTCCACCTAAAATAGCTACTAATCTATCTAAACCAAAGGCTAAACCACCGTGAGGAGGAGCACCATATTCAAATGCATCCATTAAGAAACCAAACTGCTCTTTTGCTTCTTCAGGAGTAAACCCTAAATGCTTAAACATAATAGCTTGAGTTTCTTTATCGTGAATTCTAATAGAACCACCACCGATTTCATTACCATTTAATACTAAATCGTATGCATTTGCTTTTACAGCTCCAGGATCCGAATCTAATAATTCAATCTGACCAGGTTTTGGTGATGTAAATGGATGGTGCATTGCATGATAATGTCCAGTTTCTTCATCTAATTCTAATAATGGGAAATCTACAACCCATAATGGCGCAAATTCATCAGGTCTACGTAAACCTAAACGCTCTGCTAATTCCATACGTAAAGCAGACAATTGTGCACGTACTTTTGAAGTTTTTCCTGATAAAACACAAATTAAATCTCCTGCTTTGGCTCCAGTAGTTTCTGCCCATTTAGCTAAATCATCTTGGTCGTAAAACTTATCTACAGACGATTTAAAACTTCCGTCTTCATTACATTTAACATATACCATTCCTAAAGCACCAATTTGCGGACGCTTCACCCAATCGATTAATTTATCAATTTCCTTTCTAGTGTATGAAGCTCCACCAGGAACAGCAATACCTACAACTAATTCCGCTTCGTTAAATACTTTGAAATCTTTATGTTGTGCCACTTCGTTTAACTCACCAAACTGCATTCCGAAACGAATATCAGGTTTGTCATTTCCGTATAAACGCATCGCGTCATCAAAAGATATTCTTGGGAATTTATCAACTTCAACACCATTAATTTCTTTTAATAAATGACGAGTCATTCCTTCGAAAATCTCTAAAATATCTTCTTGCTCAACAAAGGCCATTTCACAGTCTATTTGTGTAAACTCTGGTTGACGGTCGGCACGTAAATCTTCATCTCTAAAACATTTTACAATCTGGAAATATTTATCCATTCCACCAACCATTAACAACTGCTTAAAAGTTTGTGGCGATTGTGGTAACGCGTAAAACTGACCAGCATTCATTCTTGAAGGAACTAAGAAATCACGAGCTCCTTCTGGAGTAGACTTGATTAAATACGGAGTTTCAACATCAATAAATCCTTTATCAGAAAGATATTTACGAACTTCCATTGAAACTTTATGACGGAAAACTAAGCTGTTTTTTACCGGGTTACGACGAATATCTAAATAACGATACTTCATTCGAATATCTTCTCCACCGTCAGTTTCATCTTCAATTGTAAATGGAGGTAATTTTGCTTCGTTTAAAATGTTTAATTCAGAAACTAAAACTTCAATATCTCCAGTTTCTATATTTGGATTTTTAGAAGCTCTTTCAATAACAGTTCCTTTTACTTGAATCACAAACTCTCTACCTAATGTTTTTGCTTTTTCCATTAAGTCTTTAGAAGTTCTCTCTTCATCAAAAATCAACTGAGTAATTCCGTAACGATCTCGTAAATCAACCCAAATCATGAAACCTTTATCTCTTGATTTTTGAACCCATCCTGCTAGGGTAACTTCTGTATTAATATGCGATGCTCTTAACTCACCGCATGAATGCGATCTGTACATTTTCTATAATTTTAGATGCGCAAATTTAACTATAAATGTTAGTTTGTAAAAAATTACTAGAGTTTAGTTTTTAAGTTGAATAATCTATTTTTTTGTAGTTCTAAAATATGATTACAAATGACGATATCTGAATTTAAAAATAAATTACAAAATGAAGCTACTACAATTGATTTTAAAGAAACGATTAATCTTATAGAAAACAACTACAATTTTACTCCATCGGCATTTAAAAACGGTGAGTTAGAAAATCAATCAACAGAAAATCAAGGTTCATGTAAAGTGTTTTCGTTTGCAATTCAAGAAGGATTATCAATAGAGGAAACCTTAGCTTGTTTCGGTCAATACTATGCTGAGGTTGTGAATGATCCAAATGGAAATGGACACCAGAATATTAGAAATTTTATGAAAACTGGCTTTGAAGGGTTGAGTTTTGAAAATAGAACACTAATCAAACTATAACTTCGACTTTTTTTTGAGTTTTAGTTGAACGAAATATCTCCGTTAAAAAAGGTTAAAGGATTGATTTACTTTAGATTTTGATGTATTTTTATAGGAATACCAAATCGCTAAGCTCATGAAAAATAAATTCTTACTATTTGCTCTAATTATTTGTTCTCAACTTGTTTTTGGCCAACATACTATTACAGTTTTAAACTCTAAAACTAAAGAACCAATCCAAAATGTACACATAAAGAAAAAGAAGAAAGTTTATGTAACAGATAAGAATGGAAAGGTAGTTATAGAAAAAATTAAAGATAAAGACAGGATTTTTCTATCGCATGTAAAATATTTCGATAGAGATATTAAGTTTGGAGAAATAGTGAATCAGTCTATTTTTCTTACTGAAAAAGAAGTTGAGTTATCCGAAGTTTTAATCACAAAAAAAAAGAAGAAAGAATTAAATTTTAGATTGTTACCAGAACTTGAAAAAGGACTGCACGGATTCGCTTGTGTATTGTATAAAGATAAAATCTATGTTTTTGGTGGTGATAAATCATCTTTAACCGATGGTATGAGATTGGCTCTTCAAGAACTTAATGAGTTTCAAGAATCAAATGCTACTTTTAATCAATTTGTTATGCGAACAACGAGATATTCTAGCTATCAAGGATACAGTAATAAGGTTCATGTTTATGATATAAAAAATAAAAGTTGGTCTTCTTTAGAAAAACCTGTGCTTAAAAGAGCATATCATAAGGCAGTTTTAATTGATGGGAAAGCATACTTATTAGGAGGCAAGAAATTGGCTAAGAATAAATCAAGAGAGTATTTAATTGACGATATTGAAGTTTTTAATTTAAAAACAAACAAGCTTGAAAAATCAATTGAAAGTAAGCAAAATGGAGTGAACCAAGGAGTAGCAAAAATTGATAATAGTATTATCTTACTTGGAGGGTCTGTAAGGAAATTAAAGAAAGGCAAACTGAAGTTTTCTAATAATGTTTCTTTGTACAATACAAAAGAAGATAAATGGTATTCAATTGGTAAACTTCCAGATCCAAAAGAAACGGAGTGCATAAAGGTAAATGATAAGTTATTTATGATTGGAGGCAAAGGAACTGAGAAGATGAATCGAATTACTTCTTTCAATCTGAAAAATGGGAAATGGGAAATTGAGAAAGTTTTACCAAGAACAATGAAAATGCCTGCAATTGATAAAAAAGGAGATTTATTTTACATTTTTGATAAGAACTTTTTCTATGTTTTTAATACTAAAACCAAAGGTTTAAAAGAGTATAAAATAGATCTTCCATACGAATCGAGCAAAATGTTTTTGGTCGATAACAAATTTTATCTCTTAGGAGGTTTTGTTAAAGACCAATATCAAGTGAAGCCTTCAAAAAAAATGTACACGATTGATTTGAATGAATTAAATACAACTTTGTATGATGAGTACTAAATTCACTACATTGTGTATTTAAATTCAAAGGAAAGTAACACATGTATAACATACCAAATTATAAAGAGGATGACGTTGATGAATTGATAAGTTTCATAAATCGTTATCCTTTGGCTTTTATCACAGGTTTAGACGAAAATGGAAATTTTGTAGGAACACATATTCCATTAGTAGTTGAAAAAAGAAATAATGAAATGTTTTTAGTTGGTCATATGATGAAACAAACAGATCATTATCAAGCAATGTTCAATAATAGTAAGGTTTTAGTAGTTTTTAATGGTCCAAATGGATATGTAAGTGCTTCTTGGGGAACAAATAAAAGCAAAGGTTCTACCTGGAATTATATGACGGTTCATGTAAACGGAAGTGTTTCCTTCTTTGAAGGAGATAAATTAATCAATTTGATGAGAGATTTTACATTACAGCATGAAAAAGGTGACAAGAATTCTCCGACAATATTCGATAATCTTCCGGATTCCTATAAAGAGCGTTTAATGCCTCACATAGCAGGTTTTGAAATTAAAGTAGAAAAAATCGAAGGTGTTTTTAAGTTAAGTCAAGATGTAAATGAAGAAACCTATTCAAACATATTGAATGAACTGGATAAAAAAGAAGGTTTAGATAAGCTGTTGGGAGAAGAAATGAAAAATAGAAAAGATAAATTCTTTTCATAATTGCTATTGAAAAACTAAAAAGTGATTTCTAAAAAATTAGACTATACCGTTTTAATTATTGCAGTTGTAATTTTCTTATTAATGCAGTTGCCTTATTTTGTTCATATTCAATATCCTTTCCGATTGTTGGGAACTTGGTTTCATGAAATGGGACATGGGTTAACAGCATTATTGGTTGGAGGAAAGTTTCATTATCTAGAAATTTATGCAAATGGAGGAGGTGTAGCGTATTCAACGGTTACCAATAAATTCATGTCAATTCCGTTGGCCAGAGCATTTTCGGCGGCAGGCGGATTATTTGGTCCTGCAATTGCTGGAAGTGTTTTAATTATGTCTGCTAGATCACAGAAACACGCGGCAATTTTGTTAAGAATATTAACAGGAGTAATCCTCTTGTCTTTAATTATTTGGATACGCTCTTACTGGGGAATAATTGTTTTAAGTAGTTTTGTTGTGTTATTTGTGATAATTATGTTTTTGAAGAATAAAAAGGTAGAAACAATAACTGTGCTTTTTTTAGGACTTCAATGCATTTTGAGTACATATCTTCAGTTAAATTATTTGTTTACAAAACAATTTGAACGTAATGGTCAAGTCATGACTTCAGACACACAAAACATAGCTGCAAATACATTTGGAACTTATTGGTTTTGGGGTGGATTAATTTTGTTGATGAGCTTCTTTTTACTCTGGAAGAGTGTTCGTTTTTATTTAAAACACCGATAAAAAGTTACATTAATTTAGGCTTCTTCTGTTTTTAACTTAGTGAAATAGTCTTTTGCTGCTTTCTTTACTTTCGGAGCTAAAATTAACGTTGAAATAACAGTTGGTATTGCCATTAAAGCATAACCGCTATCAATTAAATTAATAACAAAATCTAGCTTAATAACTGATGCAATTACAATAGTCGCTATGTAAATGTAGTTATAAAACTTTCCAATCTTGCTATTCGTTAAAAAGCTTAAACAAGAGTAACCGTAAAATGAGTAGGTGAATAATGTTGAAAAGGCAAAAATTAAAACACAGATTGTCAAGATAACGCTTCCCATTCCATAAGGTAAAACAGCATCAAAAGACGATAGCGTTAATGAAATTCCATTTCCTTCAAAATTTTTCCAAATACCCGAAGCTAAAATTGCTAACGCAGTTAAAGTACATACTAATAGAGTGTCAATTGCCGGACCTAACATGGCAACCAAACCTTCTCTAATAGGCTCTTTGGTTTTAGCAGTTCCGTGCATCATTGGAGCGGTTCCAATTCCAGCTTCGTTTGAAAAAGCTGCTCGTTTTACTCCAGTTATAATTAATGCCCCTAAAGCACCTCCCATAACAGCGTTACCAGAAAATGCATCAGTAAAAATTAGTGAAAATATTTCAGGAATAACATCAAATCTTAAAGTCAAAATAGTTAAGACTGTAATGAGATAAATAACAACCATTACCGGAACAAGTTTTCCTGCAACTTTTCCAATTCGTTTAATTCCTCCAAAAACCACTAAAGAAGTTATAACCGCTATTGAAATTCCCAATAAAAACTTTGCTGTTCTCTCATTCGATGAATTCACTTCAAAAACATCAATTAATGTTTGGGTTAATTGATTCGCTTGAAATGCCGGAAGTGTCCCGATTAAACCTGCTAATGAAAAGAAAACAGCCAAAGGTTTCCATCTTTTGCCTAATCCTTCAGTAATTACATACATTGGTCCACCTTTTACATTTCCCTCTTCATCTTTACCACGATACATTATAGATAAGCTACAAGTAAAAAACTTAGTTGCCATTCCTACAAAAGCACTTACCCACATCCAAAATATTGCTCCAGGTCCTCCAGTGGCAATAGCGATAGCAACTCCGCTAATATTTCCCATTCCAACAGTAGCAGCAATAGCAGAAGACAAGGCTTCATAATGCGATAAATCTCCTGGAGAGTCATGTTTGTCGTATTTTCCTCGTAAAATATTTACAGCATGACCTAAATAACGAAAATGGACTAATCCTGAATAAATGAATAAAAATAATCCACCTCCAATAAGGAGAATTAATAACGGAATTCCCCAAACCCATGAAGAAAATTGTGCAACGCTATCTTGGAAGTTTAAAAACATTTTTGGTTTTTCAACGAAAGTAACATAATTAAATAATTCTTTTACAAGGTTTTATTTTTTTTGATGAAAAAGAACCGTTCAAGGAGTCTTTCTAACTCTTTATCGAAAAAATGAAAAATATGAGGTCAAAAACAAAAGATTTTTCATAATTTTAACACAATAACTTCAATTCCCCCTTACAATGACAAAAATAAGTAAATCCGCGGTGAACAAATTTTTGAGGTATTCACCCATTGTACTTTTAATATCATTAGTAGTTTATTCTTTTAAAACACATGAAAGTCAAAACAGATTGGATGATGAGTTTCGAAAGGAAAAACTTATTTTACAGAAAGAACTTGATAATATTGTAGCAGACTACAAAAAAATGGCAGTAAAAAAGAAAGGACTGTCAAGAAGAATTATTACAAGTATCAACAAAATTATTGCACTTAAAGATTCAATTAAAGAAATTAAAAAAGGCAATTACGATTTGTTGTTGAAGTACAGCGTTAAAGCAGCAAAATTAGAGCGAGAAAACAGAGAATTACTGCTAAAAGCTGATAATCTTCATCAGAAAAATGAGAAACTTCAGAAAGAAAATACTACTGTTAGAAGAAAGCTAAGAGCTCATAAAAAATCTCACGAATCATTGATTAAGAGTAATGAGGTTTTATTAAACGAGGAAAAGGCATTAAGGGAAAAAATTGGTAAAGCGGCGAATGTAGAAATTAGTCATATTTCCATTTTCTCTTACAAAGAAAGAAATAACGGAAGATATACAAGCACTTCTAGATCTGATAAAACAGATGCTTTTAAGATTAAATTCGATTTGCTTGAAAATAAATTAGCTGAGGTTGGGGTTAGAGATATTCTAATACAAATCTTGGATAAAGAAAATAACGTTATTCTTTCTGATAAGAATACTGGAGAAAATAATGGTGATATGCCATACAATGACTTCATTAAAGTAAATTATGAAAACCAGAAAATCGGTGTTGTTTCTTTAATTTCGGTTGATAGAAATTACATGGAGAAGGGAGATTATAAAGTTGTTGTTTATATTGATGATATGAAGGCGGGAGAAGGAAATATTAGTTTACGATAAAAAGATAACATAAGTATATGTGATAAGCCGTTCAAAAATTTTTGAACGGCTTTTTTTATAAGGTTAAAACAATTAAATATTTATTAATAGTTGTAAGTTGTTCGAAAAAATAGGACATATTTACAGAAGTAAAACAAATGACAATGAATTCCATTTTAAAAATTACCTGCCTCTCTATATTAGTTTTGTCAGTATTTTCTTGTAAACCAGAGCAAAAAGAATCGGTAAAAAAACCGCAAGAAAAATCAAAGGTTACGGAGCTGAGTAAAGCACAAAAAATTATTAATAACTCAATAGAAGCTCATGGTGGAGAACTGTACAACCAAGCCTCATATATTTTTACTTTTAGAGGAAAGGAATACATATTTAAAAATAATGGTAGCTCATATAAATACACTGTAAGAAAGAAAAATGATTTAAAAGACGAGGTTGTTGATGTTTTAGATAATGGGAAATTCAAAAGAACAATAAATCGAGAACAAGTAAACTTATCAGAAGAAGATGGTTCTAAGTATGGAGAATCTTTGAATTCTGTGATTTATTTCGCTACGCTTCCATACAAATTAAATGATATTGCTGTAAACAAAACTTATAAAGGTGAAGTTCATATTAAAGGAGAAATTTATAATGTTGTTCAAGTAACTTTCAATCAAGAAGGGGGAGGAAAAGATTTTGAAGATCAGTATTTCTATTGGATAAATAAGAAAACAAATACAATGGATTACTTGGCCTATAATTATAAAGTGAATGGAGGTGGTGTACGTTTTCGAAGTAGCTATAATAGGAGAAATGTTGGTGGAATCTTGTTTCAGGATTATATAAACTACAAGGCTGAAGTAGGAACACCACTAGCCGACTTACCTCTATTGTATGAAGAGAATAAGTTAAAGGAGGTTTCTAGAATTGAAACAGAAAATGTAAAGGTTCATAAAAATTAAGTGTTCGAGAATATGTCTAAAGTCATTAACATTAAAGATAAGTTGAATTTATTTACAGATCAATGGTCTCCTAAAAAAGTAGCAGAATTAAACGGACAACAAGTTTTATTAGCTAAAATACAAGGAGAATTTGTTTTTCATAAGCATGACCATGAAGACGAATTATTCATGGTAATTAAAGGGAAACTACAATTAGATATGGAAGATTCTTCAGTAATAGTAAATGAAGGGGAATTCTATATTGTTCCGAAAGGTGTTTTACATAAGCCTATCGCAAAAGAGGAAGTTCATTTACTTCTTTTTGAACCATTATCAACAAAGCACACCGGAGATGTTATTGCAGATATTACAGTTGAAACTTATGAATCAATTTAACTAAAATTCCATTCACCGAAGCATATAACCCATTCACCTAAAGAATGGAACGCTAAAGCTAAAAGTTAAGTTGTAAACTACAAATTGATGGTATCTTTGAAGTGTTAATAGTAGTAAAAAATTTAAAAAGTAATAATCCCCATACAATATACTTTTTCATTTTTTGAGTTAAAAAATAATCCTCTTGCAAGCCCCAAATGTAAGAGGTTTTTCTTTTTGTATACTTTTCTAAATATTTCCTTTTTTCCATTTTTTTTAGTTTAAAATTTATTAGTCTAAGGATAAGAACCTTTTATCTAAAGTAAGAATTGAAACGTCGAATATTGGATTAATAAATTCTTAATCTAATGTACTTTTGAAGTGTTAATAGTAGTAAAGAAAATTTAAAAAGTAATAATCCCCAAACAATATACTTTTTCATTTTTTTGAGTTAAAAAGCCCGCCTCTTGCAATCCCTAATGCAAGAGGTTTTTTTCTTTTATAAAGCACTTTTTACTGAGAAGCAATTGGACCATGACTACTAAATTTTACTAATCTATAAATAGTTACGGTTTATCTATAGAAAAAAAACGAAACGTCGAATATCTGATTAACAGACGATTAAATAAAATTACATTTGTAGTGTAAATAAAAATAAACTAATCCCTATAAAGTTTTGTTTTTCATTTTGAATTTGAATTAAAGTTTTGTGATTGATTAAATCATGTTGACTCTCTTACAGCCCCTACAGTAAGAGAGTTTTTTTATGGAATAAAAACAAGAAAGGTGTCAAATAAAAATAATTATAATTCGTAAAACTAGTTAAACGAACAAATCAAACAGTTAATCTATAGTATGTAATGAAAACGTCGAATTCAAGGGAGTAATTAGAGCAATCTAACGTAACTTTGAAGTGTAAATAAGAATATTAAAAAGTATTTATCCCCTTAAAATACAATTATTCATTATTTGAATTAAAAGTTTTTATATTTATTTGGTTAACTAGACAAAATCCTTTTACAAGCCCCAAATGTAGAAGGGTTTTCTTTTTTTAAACGATTTGTTATCTAATTCAAAATAGGTTTACTCCAATTACTTTTTCAGAGTACTCTCCCAACAATTTTCACTAAATTATTTTACTAAAACACCTCTTTTGTTTAAAAGTGAAATCATACGTAAATTTCCTTCTTTGATAGTGTTTTTATCAAATTGGAAGGTTTTTTCAAAGATTTGATTTCCTTCAAAAAAAGAAACTTGAAATCGATTATCTAATGAAAAAACATCTGGATGAATCATTTCAACTTTAACAAAAGAATTTGTTGGAAGTTTATCAATTTTTTTTCTAAAAACAGTAGTAGTTTTTGTTTCCGAAAATCCTTGAGAGACAATAATTACCATGTCTAAATCAATATTTTTTTTATTGATTAAATACACGTACCAATCATCAGAATCATGTGTTTCATTTGGCTCTAAAACAACCGCCATTTCTAGGTCAGTTACTTCGGAAATTTCAATATCTTTTCTCATGAAATTAAATCACAGATTTAAACTGCTCTAAGAAACGAACATCATTTTCATAGAACATTCTAATATCAGGAATTTGATATAACAACATTGCAATACGCTCTATACCCATTCCAAAAGCATAACCAGAATATTTAGTTGGATCGATATTACAATTCTTTAATACGTTAGGGTCAACCATTCCGCATCCCATAATTTCTAACCAACCAGTTCCTTTCGTAATTCTGTAATCTGTTTCTGTCTCTAATCCCCAATAAATATCTACTTCTGCACTTGGCTCAGTAAATGGGAAATATGATGGACGTAAACGAATCTTTGATTTACCGAACATTTCCTTTGTGAAATATAAAAGCACTTGTTTTAAATCTGCAAAAGAAACATCAGTATCTATATATAAACCTTCAACTTGATGGAAGATACAATGCGCACGTGCTGAAATATCTTCATTTCTAAAAACTCTACCTGGAGAAATAGTTCTAATAGGTGGTTCATTGTTTTCCATATAACGAACCTGAACAGAAGAAGTATGCGTTCTTAATAAAGTATCTGGATTCTTTTCAATAAAGAAAGTATCCTGCATATCTCTTGCTGGATGATATTCTGGTAAGTTTAATGCAGTAAAGTTATGCCAATCATCCTCAATTTCTGGTCCTTCAGAAACAGTGAATCCGATTCGGTTAAAAACTTCTATAATTCTATTTCGAACAATAGAGATAGGATGACGCGATCCTAATTCAATTGGTTCAGAAGGTCTAGTTAAATCCCCATAAACACCTTTTTCCTCTACAGCATTGTCAAGCGCCTCTTTTAATTCAGCAACTTTACCCTCTGCGGCATTTCTTAAATTGTTTAAAGCTTGTCCAAAATCTTTTTTCAACTCAGCATCGACATTTCTAAACTCAGCAAATAAACCTTTAAGTAATCCTTTACTTCCTAAGTATTTTATTCTGAAAGCTTCTACTTCTTCTTTTGTAGTTGCTTGAAATGCTTGCACGTCTCCAATGAGTTCTTTTACTTTATCTAACATAATCCTTCAAAAAAATGAGTGGCAAATTTACGTTTTTTTACTGAATTAGCATTTTTCTTTCTCGAGTTTACTATAACGTTTTCGTTTCAGCAAAAAAAGATGTTTTTTAAATCGTCAGATTAGTTATTTAACTATATTTGTGCATTATTTTTATTAAAAAAACATTTTTCGAATAACTAAATTATGGAATCTAAAATAAAGGCTTTTATGGAGCTGGTTGAAAAGCGTAATGGCCACGAACCAGAATTTTTACAAGCAGTTCAAGAAGTAGCTGAAACAGTGATCCCTTATATTGCTAAGCATGATATTTATAACGGGAAAAACATTTTATTAAGAATGGTTGAGCCTGAGCGTTTAATTTCTTTCCGTGTTTCTTGGGTAGATGATAAAGGTGAAATTCAAGTAAACAGAGGATATAGAGTTCAGATGAATTCAGCTATTGGGCCATATAAAGGAGGTTTACGTTTCCATCCTACGGTTAATGCTAGTATTTTAAAATTCTTAGCTTTTGAGCAAGTATTTAAAAACTCATTAACAACATTACCAATGGGTGGTGGAAAAGGTGGTTCTGATTTTGATCCAAAAGGAAAATCAGACAACGAAATTATGCGTTTCTGCCATGCTTTTATGACAGAGTTATATAGACATATTGGTCATAATACAGATGTTCCTGCTGGTGATATTGGTGTTGGTGCTAGGGAAATTGGTTTTATGTTTGGTATGTATAAGAAGTTGAACAATACTTTCACTGGGGTTTTAACAGGAAAAGGACAATCTTGGGGTGGTTCTTTAATCAGACCTGAAGCTACTGGATATGGAGCAGTATATTTTGCTGAAAATATGTTAGCTACTAAAGGAGATTCTTTTAAAGGAAAGACTGTTACTATTTCAGGATCAGGAAATGTTGCTCAATATGCTTGTGAAAAAGCTACTGAGTTAGGTGCTAAAGTTGTAACATTATCTGATTCTTCAGGATATATTTACGACGAAGCAGGAATCGATGCTGAGAAGTTAGCTTTCGTTATGGAGTTAAAGAATGTTAAGCGTGGACGTATTAGTGAGTACACTGAAAAGTATCCATCTGCTAAGTTCTTTAAAGGAGAGCGTCCTTGGTCTGTAAAAAGTGATATCGCTTTACCATGTGCTACTCAAAACGAGTTAAATGGAGAAGAGGCTGAGACGTTAATCAAAAATGGATGTATCTGTGTAAGTGAAGGAGCAAACATGCCTTCTACACCAGAAGCAATTGCAGCATTCCACGAACACAAAATATTATTCGCACCAGGTAAAGCTTCAAACGCTGGAGGTGTTGCTACTTCTGGTTTAGAAATGAGCCAAAACTCATTACGTTTAAGCTGGTCTCGCGAGGAAGTTGATGAAAGATTAAAAGGAATTATGAAGGATATTCATAAAGCTTGTGTTGAGTATGGAACTGATGAGTCAGGTTATATTGACTACGTAAAAGGAGCAAACATAGCTGGATTTGTGAAAGTTGCAGATGCAATGTTAGCACAGGGAATTATCTAAAAAATTCAATATATTTCTCAAAAAGGCTCATCGGTTTTACTGATGAGCTTTTTTTATTTTTATACCTATGGAAAAAATCAAGAATATAGTTCTTCAGGGAAAACATGATAAGCCAATTTTACTAGATGCTTTTTTTAAGAGAAATAACCAGCCGAAGCCAATAGTAATTTTTTGTCACGGCTATAAAGGATTTAAAGATTGGGGAGCTTGGGATTTAATGGCTGAAGCTTTAGCTAAGGACACTTTTTTTGTAAAATTCAATTTTTCTCATAATGGTGGTACTGTCGAACAACCCATCGATTTCCCTGATTTAGAAGTATTCGGAAACAATAACTACACTAAAGAATTAGACGATTTAGAATCGGTGATTGATTGGGTTTTTGAGAACGAAGAATTTTCGAACGAAATAAATACTGATTTAGTTACGTTAATTGGTCATAGTAGAGGAGGTGGAATTGTTTCTATTAAAGCAGCAGAAGATTCCAGAGTAAAAAAGGTAATTACCTTGGGCGGTGTTTCAAATTTTAGTGAACAATCTTCTACAGTTGGAGATTTAGAGCAATGGAAAAAAGATGGAGTGAAATATGTTTTGAATGGAAGAACAAAACAACAAATGCCACATTATTATCAATTCTATGAAAATTATAAAGCAAATGAAAAACGATTAACGATTCAAAGAGCTGTTGAAAAATTGAAAGTTCCTTTATGTATAATTCACGGTAGTGGAGATACTTCAATAATAATGAATGAAGCCGAAAAACTGCATTCATGGAGTTCGAATAGCGAATTGCATATAATTAATGAAGCAAATCATGTTTTTGGTGCAAAACATCCCTGGGAGGACGATATTTTACCTACCGATTTGCAAAAAGTCGTTGCAGTTTGTAAATCATTTTTAGGGAACTAACCATATCAATGAGTAAAGAGGTTTTTACATTCCACAGGAATGAGTATATTTACGAATTGATTAAAAAGAAAATGCTTTTTTTTCATCTATTTATAAATCAAAGAATTACAATTAATTTCTTGATACTGAATACGACATCAGGTTTAAGAAGTTATTAAAAAAATATAAAATATGGGTTGTAGCAGTTGCTCAACTAACAAAAGCGGCGTTCCAAACGGTTGTAAAAGCAATGGAAATTGTGGAACAGGAACATGTGGAAGTGGAAATAAATTAGCTGTTTTTGATTGGTTATCAAATATGACTTTACCTTCAGGTGAAGCTCCATTTAATATATTCGAAGTACGTTTTAAAAACGGACGAAAACATTTTTTCAAAAGCACAGAAAAAAAACATACGGTAAGTATGGGAGATGTTGTTGCTGTTGAAGGAAATCCAGGGCACGATATAGGAGTTGTGTCTTTAGCAGGAGAGCTTGTTAAAGTACAAATGAAGAAAAGAAAAGTTGCTCTTGATAGTCCAGATATCAAAAAAATCTACAGAAAGGCAACACAAAAGGATATTGATGTTTGGAATGCTGCGCGTGATAGAGAACTAGAAACACAGCGAAAAGGAAGAGAAATCATTAGTAAACTTGGTTTAAAAATGAAATTATCGGATGTTGAGTTTCAGGGAGATGGAAATAAAGCAACTTTTTACTATACAGCAGATGATAGAGTTGATTTTCGCCAATTAATTAGAGATTTAGCGAGTGCTTTTTCTATTCGTGTTGAGATGAAACAAGTTGGAATGCGACAAGAGGCTGCTCGTCTCGGAGGAATCGGTTCCTGCGGAAGAGAGTTGTGCTGTTCAACTTGGCTAACAGACTTTAGAAAGGTAAATACAGCTGCTGCTCGTTATCAACAATTATCATTGAATCCATTAAAACTAGCTGGTCAGTGTGGGAAATTAAAGTGTTGTTTAAATTTTGAGTTGGATTCATATCTGGACGCCTTAAGCAATTTTCCTAAGCAAGATGTCGTTCTTAAGACAGAAAAAGGAGAGGCTATTTTTGTGAAAATGGACATTTTCAAAAAGCTTATCTGGTATACATACAAAGAGGAAAAATTTAAGTGGTATAAATTATCTTTAGATCAGGTATTAGAAATTATAGAGTTGAATGCTAATAATGAGTTAGGTTCTCCTCTAGAAGATTATGAAGCAGAGATTACAGAAGAAGCAAAAATTGATTTTGAAAATGTTGTTGGTCAAGATAGTTTAACGCGTTTCGATACTCCAAAAAAACCAAAAAGAAATAGAAGCAGGAATAGAAATAAAAACTCGAATCAAAAGAGAGCTAGTAATTCACCTTCTAATAAATCTAAAAAAGGAAATCAAAAGAATACTCCAAAAAAAGGAGGTGCTAATAAAACAAATAAACCGTCTGGTCAAAACCAAAACAAACAAACAAAGCAAAATCAGAAACAGAACACTTCTCCTTCAAATAAGAAGACTAATAATAATCAGAGAAGAAATAAACGTCGTAATTCTGGAAATAATAACAATGCTCAAAAGAATAAGCAATAACATAATTGTAAAGCTCGTTGCACTTTTATTTATTCTGGTTTCTTGTGATTCCAAAAGAATTTATGATGAATACACTTCGATTGAGGACGGAAAATGGAAAATAAATACTCCTGTTACGTATAACTTTGAAGTTCAAGATACTTTAGCTAAAAGAAACCTGTTTATAAACATTAGAAATAATAATGATTATGAGTACAGTAACTTATTTTTAATTACAAAAATGAGTTTTCCTGATGGATACCAAATTATCGACACGTTGGAATATGATATGGCGGATAAAAACGGTAATTTCTTAGGTAAAGGTTTTTCCGAATTAAAAGAGAATAAATTATTTTATAAAGAACAAATTCTATTCCCAATTCAAGGAACATATACTTTAGATGTTTTTCATGCTATGAGAAAAGGAGGAGAAGTAAATGGAATCGACGAATTAAGCGGTGTTGTAAATGTGGGATTTAGGATAGAGAAAATAAATTAAAGAATGACAAAAAAGAAAACTATGAATTTCGCAAGATATATTAAATGGTTTTGGGGAATCGTTTTAGGAGGTTTGTTCGCAATTTGCTTTGTGTTTCTTCTTGCTTCATGGGGAGCATTTGGAAAACTGCCAACATTTGAAGAGCTCGAAAACCCTAAAAACGATTTAGCAACAGAAATCATTTCTTCTGATGGAAAAACTTTAGGAAAATATTATTTAAAAGCTAATAGAACACCTATTCAGTTTAAGGATTTACCAGAAAACTTAGTAAAAGCCTTGGTTGCTACAGAAGATGAACGTTTTTATGAGCACTCAGGAATTGATTTTAGAGGTTTAGCAAGAGCTGTTGCTAATCTTGGAAGAAATGGAGGAGCTAGTACAATTACACAGCAGCTAGCTAAAAATTTATTTCATAAAAGAGAAAATGCATCATTGGTAAAAAAACTTACGCAGAAAGTTAAAGAATGGGTAATCGCTGTCAGACTTGAGCGACAATACACCAAACAAGAAATAATCACTATGTATTTAAACACACAAGGTTTCTTGTTCAACGCAACAGGTATTCGTTCTGCGGCTCGAATTTATTTTGGTAAAGAGCCAAAAGATTTAGATTTACAGGAGTCTGCGATTTTAGTGGCAATGCTAAAAAACCCTCGTCAATATAATCCGCATAGAGAAATATCAAAGCAGAAATCTCTTGGACGAAGAAACGTTGTGTTTTCTCAAATGGAGAAAAATGGTTTTATTTCAGAGAAACAAAAAGATTCATTACAAAAATTACCATTAAAAATAAATTTCACTCCAGAAAGTCACAGTGATGGTTTGGCTACTTACTTTAGAGAGTATTTAAAACAGTTCATGAAAAGATGGGCCAAAAACAACCCTAAACCAGATGGTGAGTTTTATGATATTTATAAAGATGGATTAAAAATTTATGTAACTATCGATTCTAGAATGCAACAGTATGCAGAGGAAGCAATGACTGAGCATATGTCTAATCTTCAGAAGTACTTTTTTGAAGAGCAAAAGAAAAATAGAACCGCGCCTTTTTATGATATAGATAAAAGTGATATCCGCAAAATATTAGATAGAGCAAAAAGAAATTCTGATCGCTATAAAAGAATGAAAGCTGCTGGTAAAACGGATAAGCAAATTGAAAAAGCTTTCCAAACTAAAACCGACATGCGAGTTTTCACATGGAAAGGAGATCGAGATACAATCATGAGTCCGTATGATTCTATTCGTTATTATAAATACTTCTTGCGTTCAGGTTTAGTTTCTATTGAGCCGCAAACAGGTCACATTAAAGCATGGGTTGGAGGAATTAATAATAAGCACTTCAAGTACGATGCTGTTGAGCAGCAAAAACGTCAAGTAGGGTCAACTTTTAAACCGTTTGTATACGCAACAGCCATCAATCAGTTGAAGAGATCTCCATGTGATAAATTACCAAATACGCCTTATACAATTCCGAAAGAAAAATACGGAATGGATGATGATTGGACTCCTAGAAATGTTGGTGAAAAATATGGAGGTGAATTAACGCTTAAAGAGGCATTAGCAGGTTCAGTTAATGCGATTACGGCTCGTTTAATTGATGAGGTTTCGCCAGTAAATGTAGCAAGATTGGCTAAGTCTGCCGGAATTGAAACTGAGTTTCAGGCTAATCCTTCTATTGCGCTTGGAGCTATAGACTTAAGCTTATTAGAAATGGCAAGTGCTTACTCAACTTTTGCTAATAAGGGAATGCGCGTGTCACCAATGTTTATCACGCAAATCGAAGATAAAAATGGAACTGTACTAGATACATTTGTTCCTGAAACAAAAGAGGTATTAAATGAGGAATCCGCTTATGTTATTTTAAATTTAATGGAAGGTGTAACGCAAGGTGGATCTGGACTTCGATTGAGAACAACGTATAACAGACCTAAATATGTAACAGGATATCCTTACAAGTTTAGTAACCCAATCGCAGGAAAAACAGGAACGACTCAAAATCACACTGATGGATGGTTTATGGGAATGGTTCCGAATTTAATGACTGGTGTTTGGACAGGAGGAGAAGATCGCTCTATTCACTTTGCAGGAATCGATAAAGGGCAAGGAGCAGCAATGTCTTTACCTACTTGGGCGATTTATATGCGTAAATGTTATAATGATAAAACACTAGATATAAGTAAAGAGGCTTTTGAGAAACCATCGGATCTTTCTATTAATATCGATTGTGAAAAACACGAAGACGATAAAAAACAAGAGAAAGAAGGAGAACAAAAAGAAGAAGAGAAGAAGGAAGACGATTTTTAATCAAATCAAAGAAACAAAACTTAGCAAACAACTAAATAATGATCAATAAAAAAGTAAATAATGTGCAAGAAGCGTTAGAAGGTGTTTCGAGTGGAATGACTTTAATGCTTGGAGGCTTTGGATTATGTGGTATTCCTGAAAATGCTATTGGTGAATTAGTAAAATTAGGAGTTGATAATCTTACGTGTATTTCAAATAATGCTGGAGTTGATGATTTTGGATTAGGTTTATTATTGCAAAATCGTCAAATAAAAAAAATGATTTCTTCTTATGTAGGAGAAAATGATGAATTCGAGCGTCAAATGCTTTCTGGAGAGTTAGAGGTTGAATTAACTCCTCAAGGAACTTTAGCAGAAAAATGTAGAGCAGCGCAAGCTGGTTTTCCAGCGTTTTATACACCAGCTGGTTACGGAACAGAAGTGGCAGAAGGCAAAGAAACAAGAGAATTCGATGGAAAAATGTATGTTTTAGAACCAGCTTTTAAAGCAGATTTTGGTTTTGTAAAGGCTTGGAAAGGTGATGCCGCAGGAAATTTAATTTTCAAAGGAACATCAAGAAATTTCAATCCGAATATGTGTGGAGCGGCAAAAATTACAGTTGCCGAAGTAGAAGAATTAGTTCCAGTTGGTGAATTAGATCCAAATCAAATTCATATTCCTGGGATTTTTGTACAACGTATTTTTCAAGGAGAAAAATATGAGAAAAGAATTGAACAACGCACAGTAAGACAAAGAAACTAATCATGGCTTTAGATAAAAACGGAATCGCAAAACGTATTGCAAAAGAAGTAAAAGACGGATATTACGTAAATCTAGGAATTGGAATCCCAACTTTAGTAGCAAACTTTGTTAGAGATGATATTGAAGTTGAATTTCAAAGTGAAAACGGAGTGTTAGGAATGGGACCGTTCCCATTTGAAGGTGAAGAAGATGCTGATATTATTAATGCAGGAAAACAAACTATTACAACATTGCCGGGAGCAAGTTTTTTTGACTCTGCAACTAGTTTTTCTATGATTCGTGGAAAGCACGTTGATTTAACCATTTTAGGAGCTATGGAAGTAGCAGAGAATGGAGATATCGCAAACTGGAAAATCCCAGGTAAAATGGTAAAAGGAATGGGAGGAGCGATGGATTTGGTTGCGTCTGCTGAAAATATTATTGTAGCTATGATGCATACCAATAAAAGAGGTGAATCAAAGTTATTAAAAAAGTGTTCTTTACCGTTAACAGGTGTTGGTTGTGTAACCAAAATCGTTACAAACCTTGCTGTTTTAGAAATTAAAGACGATAAGTTCTATTTGTTAGAAAGAGCACCGGGAGTATCTGTAGAAGAAATTCAAGAAGCTACGGAAGGAACTTTAATTGTAAATGGTGAAATCCCTGAAATGGATATTTAATGAAAGTAATCTCATATAACGTAAACGGAATAAGAGCTGCCTTGAAAAAAGGGCTTACGGAATGGTTAAAAGCCGCTAGTCCTGATGTAATTTGTATCCAGGAAACAAAGGCGCAAAAAGAACAGGTTGATGCTGAAGATTTTGAACTAGCAGGCTATCCATATCAGTATTGGTTCTCGGCGGAAAAGAAAGGATATTCAGGTGTAGCTGTATTTTGTAAAAAAGAACCAAATCACGTTGAGTTCGGAACGGGAATCGAGTCTATGGATAATGAAGGGCGAAATATTCGTGTAGATTATGACGACGTTTCTATTATGAGTATGTATTTGCCTTCTGGAACAAATTCTGATAGGTTAGATTACAAATTTAACTACATGGATGAGATTTTGGATTATGCAACTGAGTTAAGAAAAACTATTCCGAATCTAGTTATTTGTGGAGATTACAACATTTGTCATGAAGAGATTGATATTCACAACCCAAAAATGAAAGGTGTTTCTGGTTTTCTTCCAGAAGAAAGAGAATGGTTAGGTAAGTTTATTGATAGTGGTTTTATTGATAGTTTCCGTTTCAAAAATCCAGATAGACAAGAATACTCTTGGTGGAGTTATCGAGCAAATGCTAGAGCTAATAATAAAGGTTGGCGTTTAGATTACTGTATGGTTACTGAGCCATTAAAAGATAAAATTTCAAGAGCCTATATTTTGCCTGAGGCTAAACATTCAGATCACTGTCCTGTTGCAGTTGAATTTGACTTTTAAAAGACAGAGATTGTTTTTATGATGCAGAAGATTTTTTTGTTTGTTGTTACTGTTTTTTGTTTTAATTCCTTTGCTCAGGTTCAGCCTAACGACACTGTTGTAAAGCTAGATTCCATTCCTAAAATAGGTGTGAAGTCAGTTCCTGTTGCTACTTTAAAAACAACAAAATACACTGATGATGATTTAAAAAGAATCGATAGTTTATTAATCGATGCTAAGTTCAATTCTCCTCTATTTGATAAGTTTGAATATGTGTTGAATGATAAAGATATTGTTGGAACAAATACACATGTTATTACTCCGGAACTTTTAAAAGCTCGATTAGCCGAAATTAATTCAAGTACACCTTTTAACTTAGCTTTTAATCCAGCTTTAGAAAAAGTTATCAATAGCTACTTAAAACATCGTAAAAAGTATTACCCAGCTTTAATGGCTAGAGCCAAGTATTATTTCCCAATGTTTGAACAGTACTTAGATCAGTATGATATTCCATTGGAGATGAAGTATCTTGCGATTGTGGAATCTGCTTTACACCCAAAGGCAAAATCTAGAGTTGGTGCAACAGGTTTGTGGCAGTTTATGTACGGAACAGGAAAACAATATAAACTGGCTGTTAACTCTTATGTTGATGAACGACAAGATCCGGTAAAAGCAACTGTCGCTGCCTGTAAATACTTAAGTTACTTACATGATATTTTTAATGATTGGGATTTAGCTTTAGCGGCTTATAATTCTGGTCCGGGCAATGTTTTGAAAGCGATTAAACGTTCAGGAGGATATAGAAACTACTGGAATATTCGTCCGTTTTTACCAATGGAAACTGCTGGTTATGTTCCAGCTTTCTATGCAACAATGTACATTTTTAAGTACAATGAAGAGTTAGGTATTTATCCGGAAGCACCAAAGTTATATCACTTCGAAACAGATACAATTCAAGTAAAAAGAACAATCACTTTTGATCAAATTTCTGAAAAAATAGGAATTGATGAGGAAACCTTATCCTTTCTAAATCCGAAATATAAAATCGATGTTATTCCGTATGTAAAAAAGAAAAAGTTTAGCGTGCGATTACCTAGAAATAAGGTTGTCGATTTTTTAGATAAAGAACGAGAAATTTATGCTTTAGCTGCAGCGGAAGACTCATTGCGTGAAAAGCCTTTACCAAAGTACTTTGAAATGGATAAAAGAATTCGTTACAAGGTTAAATCTGGCGATTATTTGGGTAAAATAGCTAGAAGATTTGGTGTAAAAGTTAAAGACATAAAGCGATGGAATAATATGCGAGGAACTAATTTAAGTATTGGACAGCGTTTATATATTTATCCTAGAAGAATGTAAATGGAATAATTTTTGTCACTATCAAATTAATCAAACAAAAACACTACCATGAAAAAAATTATAGCATTATTAACATTAGCAATTTTACTTGTTAATTGTAAAAATGGAAAAGGAGAGGTAATACTTCCTACCGCAACAGGAAACATTAATCGAGTTCTTGTTGTTATGAAAGCTAGTGATTGGGCTGGAAAACATGGGGATGAAATCCGAAAGGTTTTTGGAGAGCATCAAGTCGGTTTACCACAACCAGAAACACTATTGTCAGTCTCACAAATAGACCCATCAGGATTCAGTTCTTTTATACGACATAATAAAGCGATATTATTATTTCAAAAAGCTGATACGGCTAATATTTCAGTAGTAAAAGACAAATACGCTTCGCCTCAAGTGATAGTAGTTGCTACAGCTAAAAATAAAGAGGAAATGATTAAGCTGGTTCAAGAAAGAGGTAAAGAAATCATCGAGATTTTTAAAGAAGCAGACGTAAAATTTGTACAAAACATTTTTTACAGAGAAAAATTAGATCAAAATCAGTTTTCTACAATCAAAAGTTTAGGGGTAGACATAACTATTCCTAATAAATATCGTTTAGTGCAAGATACATTAAACAACTTTTTATGGATGCGTCAACATCTTCAAAACGGAATCGCTAGAGGTGATGGAACAAATAATATTTTAATGTATAGCTTGCCTCTAAACGATGAAAATTCGGTCGTAGATAATATTACTAAAGTAAGAGATAGTATAGGAGAAATTTTTATTCCGGGAAGTAGAGAAGGAACGTATATGATTACTGAAAAGGCTTACACTCCCTTTACTTATGAAACACAAATAGACAATAAAAAGGCCTACGAAACAAGAGGTAAGTGGGAGGTGAAAAATAGTTTCATGGCTGGACCTTTTTTAAATTATACTATTTTAGACAAAAAGAATAATCGATTAATAGTTTTTGAAGGTTTTACCTATGCTCCAGCTGTTAATAAAAGAGATTTTATATTTGAGTTAGAGGCTATCGGTAAATCTATCAAAATTAAAGAATAATATATAGTTACAATTATTTGATAATCAAGGCAGCAAAGTTTATTTGCTGCTTTTTTTTATATTTGATAGTATCAACTTTTAACGCTACAATATCATGGATTTCAATTTCTTAATTTTATTTGCTTCTGCTTTAGTGCCATTAATTACTGGTTTTGTATGGTACGGACCATTATTTCAAAAAGCTTGGATGAAAGAGATGAACTTTACCGAAGAAAACTTAAAAGGAGGTAATATGGCTCTTATTTTCGGATTAAGCTATGTTCTCGGACTTGTTATTTCTGCTGGTTTAATGCCCGTTGTCGTTCACCAGATGGGAGTATTTTCAACTCTTGCAGGTGAGCCTGGTTTTAATGAACAAACAGGTGAAGCATTTAATACATTTAGTTCATTAATGGAAACCTATGGAGATCGTTTTAGAACATTTAAACATGGAGCATTACATGGAGGATTAACGGGCTTTTTTATTGCCATGCCAATATTAGCAATTCAGGCTATGTTTGAAAGAAAGAGCTTTAAGTATATTGCGATTAATGCAGGATACTGGATAGTAACTTTAGCGATTATGGGAGGAATTGTTTGTCAATGGCTGTAAAACCAATTAAATAATTTTAAAGCACCAAAATGTTTGGTGCTTTTTTTATGTAACAAATTGAGAGTTTTACTTACTAATTAATCAACTATTAATTCAAACTTTATGATATCACGCTTTTTAAGTTTAGAGTGGAAACAATTCTTTCGTTCTATGTTTTGGCAGAAAAGTATTGCGGTAAACATTTTAATGGGAATTTTTGCTTTATACTTTATTGGAACTTTTTTAGCAATAGGATTAGGAGGTTTTAATTTTTTAAAAAAACAATTTCCTAATCAAGATCCACTTAAAATTGTAAACGGAATACTATTGTTTTATGTAATTGGAGATTTAATCTTCCGATACATTATGCAAAAATTGCCAGTAATGAATGTAAAGCCGATGCTTATTTTAAATATTAAAAAAAGCGCATTGGTAAACTATATTTTAACGAAGTCAATCTTTTCATTTTTCAATATTGTTGGTTTGTTTTTTTACATTCCATTTTCTTTGATTTTAATGAAAGAAGGTTATCCAGTTTCGAATGTTTTAGGTTGGTTAACTGCTATGCTTATAATTATTTTGACTGCTAATTTCTTAAACTTTTTAACTAACAAAAGTAATGTTGCGTTTGGGGTGCTTTTGGTAATATTAGGTAGTTTTATCGCTTTACAACAGTTTGGAGTATATGATTTTAGACAAGATAGCGTTGCAATATTTACGAGTTTTTACGATAATTGGTTATACGTTTTGGTTCCAACGATGCTGTTGACTGTATCGTATTTTTTGAACTTTAAAAATTTAAAGACACAACTGTATTTAGACGATGCAGTTCAGGTTAAAACGAAAGAAGCATCAACGGCAGATTTATCATTTGTAGATAAGTTAGGAGACTTAGCTCCGTTCATAAAAAATGACATGCGTTTAATTTGGAGAAATAAAAGGACGAAAACAGTTTTTCTAATGTCGTTTTTGATGCTGTTTTATGCTGTTATCTTCTTTGGAAATAAAACCTATGAAGAGAAAATGCCTGCATTTTTAATTTTTGCATCCTTGTTTGTTACTGGAGGTTTTGCAATTAACTTCGGACAGTTTATTCCTGCATGGGATAGTGAATATTACAAGATGATTATGAGTCAGAATATTCGCTACAGAAAGTTTTTAGAGAGTAAATGGTTATTAATGTGTGTTATGACTTTTGTGTTATATGTGCTAAGTATTCCATACATCTACTACGGAATCGATAAGTTTTTAATGATTACGGCAGGAGCCATATTCAATATTGGCTTTAATACATTGTTTTTGTTGTTTGCTGGTTCGTTTAATAGAAAAAGAATCGATTTACAAGCTAGTGGATTTGGAAATACACAAGGAACAAGTGCAACTCAATTTTTAATCATTTTACCATTAATGGGATTACCGATGTTATTGTTTTGGGTGTTTAATAAGTTTATAGGATTTAACGCAGGAATTATCGCAATTGCAGCGGTGGGTGTTTTAGGACTTATATTGAAAGACTACTTTATGAATTTAATTGAGAAAAAGTATATCAAAGATAAATACGCCACAATTCACGCCTTTAATCAAAAGAAGTAAAAACAAAAAAATAGAAAATGATACAAGTAAAAAATATTTCAAAAAAATACGGATCAACAGAAGTTTTAAATATTCCATCCTTAGATATTCCCAAGGGAGAATCATTTGGTTTGGTTGGAAACAATGGTGCAGGAAAAACAACATTATTCAATATTTTACTGGATTTAATTAGACCCACTACAGGTTCAATTGACAATCATAACATAACCGTAAATAAAAGTGAAGAATGGAAAACTTTTACAGGTTCTTTTATAGATGAGAGTTTCTTAATTGGATATTTAACACCTAATGAATATTTCGACTTTATTGGAGAAATTAGAGGAATGAACGCCGCTGATATTAAAACCTTTTTAAGTCAGTTTGAAGAGTTTTTCAATGGAGAAATCTTAGGAAAGAAAAAATTTTTAAGAGATTTAAGTAAAGGAAACCAAAAGAAGGCTGGTATTGTTGCAGCCTTAATGGGGAATCCGAAAGTTGTAATTTTAGATGAACCGTTTGCAAATTTAGATCCAACAACTCAAATAAGACTTAAAAGCATCATCAAAAAATTAACTCAAGAAAAAGAAACTACGGTGTTAGTTTCTAGTCACGATTTAAGCCATGTTACCGAGGTTTGTGAGCGAATTGTGGTACTTGAAAAAGGAAATGTTGTAAAAGATATTCAAACAGCTCCAGTTACTTTACAAGAATTAGAAAGCTATTTTGCTTCGTAATTAGAAAATTAGCTTTTTATTTCTATTTTTACGCTCACCAGTACAATAGTTGATATTTTTATCTGTTGTACTTGTAGAGCGTTTTTTCATGAAAAAATCATATAACCTATTCATATTTCTAATTGTAGCTAGCGCTATAATATCATGTAGTACCAAGAAAGATTCTGTTATTAATAGAAACTTTCATGTACTAACTACAAAGTATAACGTACTATTCAATGGTGAGCAAGCCTTTAATAAAGGATTAAAGGATATCGAGAATAATTACACTGATAACTTCTGGAAACGACTTCCTATTGAACCAATAAAGTTTGATGATAAAAGTGCTGTTGTTATTAAGTTTAGTTCACCGGGTTCTGGTTTCGATGCCAAAGGAGAAAAAACAGCTCCATTAACACCTTTTGATAGAGCTGAAGAAAAAGCTGCAAAAGCTATTCAAAAACACTCTATGAATATCAAAGGTTATGAAAAGAACCGACAAATCGATGATGCTTATTTGTTATTAGGAAAATCAAGATATTATACACAACGATTTATTCCTGCTATTGAAGCTTTCAATTACATTATAGCAAATTATCCAAAAGCAAGTTTAATATATGATACAAAGGTTTGGAGAGCAAAATCGAACATTCGATTAGAAAATGAGAAACTTGCAATAGAATCGTTAAAGTTGTTGATAGAGTTAGATAAAAATGAAAAAAACCTAACTCCGGTTCAAAGGCAACAAGCTTATACAGCTATGGCAATGGCCTATGAAAAAACAGATACTATTCAAAAAGTAATAGATAACCTCGCCATATCAACTTCTTTGGTAAAAAATCATCAATCAGCTAGAAATGCATTTGTGCTTGGTCAGATATACAGCGAATTAAATCGTAAAGATTCAGCAAGAATGGTTTTTAGAAAATTAGCTGATGAAAGATGGGTTCCAGAAAAGTACCGTATTCATGCGAGTATTGAAATGGTAAAAAATATCGAATCTAAAGACTCATCAAATGTTTTATTAGTTGATCGTTTACGAAAACTTATCAGAAATTCTGACAATAGAAAGTATTTGAATGAATTATACTATCAAGCAGGGGTGTTACAAGAGGATCGTGGTAACACAGAAAAAGCCATTGAATATTATTTAAAGTCCTTGGAAGTTCCTAGTACAGATGTATATCAGAAAACCTATGCGTATGAGAAATTAGGAAACATCTATTTCGAAAAACAGGAGTATTTATTAGCAGGTTCTTTTTACGATAGCGTCTTAAATGTAACTACTGAGGAGTTTGAAACAGAAAAGAGAATCCGAAGAATAAAAAGAAAGAATAAAGGACTTACAAAATTAAGGTCTTTTGAAGAAACTGTTAAGAATAACGATAGTATTCTTAAAATAGTTGCGATGAGCAGCGATGAGAGAACTTCTTTTTTTGAGAGTTATATTGAGAAGATTAAAGAGGATGATGAAAAGAAAAGACAACGTTTACTTAATTCACAAGACTTTGGTAGTCAGTTTGGAGGAGGTTCATCTTTTGGAGGAAGTAATAACCAAGGAAAATGGTATTTCTACAATACACAGTCGGTCGGTTTTGGTAAGGTAGCTTTCCAAAAAACATGGGGAAGTCGTACTTTAGAAGATAATTGGCGATGGTCAGATAAAAATGAAGTAGGACAAGAAACAGTTACAGAAGATGGGACTAAAACAGAAAAAACAGACAGCAGGTATGTCGTTGATACATATCTAAAAAAAATTCCATCAGACCCAATAGTTATTGCTACGTTAAAAAAGGAGAGAAACGACGCTTTGTACCAGTTGGGGCTTATTTACAAAGAGCAGTTTAAAAATCCAGAATTAGCAATTGGTAAATTCGAAACACTGTATGGGATAAATCAAAACCCGGATTTAATATTACCAATTAATTATCACTTGTATCAATTGTATAAAGAAATTGGGGAACAAGAAAAAGCATCAGAGAAGAAGGATATTATTTTAACGAATTACTCGAATAGTAAATTCGCTGAAATAATAAGAAAACCAGATAGTAAAATTGTTGAAGAGAAAAAAGATGACGAAATAGATAAAAAATACCGACTGGTTTATAGTTTATATAAGTTCAATCAGTTTGAAGATGTTGTGGATCAAGTAGATAAATTAAACGATTCTGCAAAAAATTCAGAATTATTTCCTAAATTTGTTCTCCTTAGGGCATTGGCAATTGGAAAGTACAAAAGTAAAGAAGAATACAAAAAAGAACTTGAATTTGTAGCCTTTACTTTCGCCAATAGAATCGAAGGAAAGAAAGCAGCCGAAATAATTAAACTTTTAAAATAATCCTCATGTTAAGTAAAAAAAACAAAAAAGAATCTATCGTAGATAGAAAGTCTTCTAATAGAAACGTAATAGGAAAAGGAACTAAAATTACTGGAGATTTAATCTCTGAAGGTGATTTCAGAATAGATGGAGAATTTGAAGGAACTTTAAACACCAAAGGAAGAGTTATCATTGGTAAAGAAGGTTTCATTAACGGTACAGTGCAGTGTACAAATGCAGATGTTGAAGGTAAATTCTCTGGTGAGTTTAATGTTTCTGATACGTTAACTGCAAAGTCATCTTGTTACATTACTGGAAATGTAATCGTTGGTCAATTAGCTACAGAACCAGGAGCTTCGTTTAATGCAACTTGCAATATGAAAGGAGCTATTAAAGAATTAGCGAAAGGTAATTCAGATGCCAAAAAAGGAAAACAAGCCTCAGCTTAATAAATACGTAAGGTTTAGTGGAATTGCCATTCAAATGGGTGGAACTATCTATTTGGGAAGTTTGCTGGGAGAGTGGCTTGATGGAAAATATCCAAACCCAAACCAAATGTATGTGAAAATTTGTACTTTAGCCGCAGTATTCATTGCTATGTATTCTGTAATAAAGCAAGTGACAAATCTTTCAAATAATGATTAAGCGAATTTTACTTTTTTTATCAGCTTTAGTTTTACTTTTTATTGTTAGCTATTTTTTAAATAGTTATCTGGTGGTAGAAGAAAAGTTTTCGTTTTCGTTATTAAGTGTATATCTGTTTCATACCATAGCGTCATTATTAGTATACGCCGTAGTAGAATTTATTGCCGATAAAATGCCAAATCAAGCAGGTTATACATATTTAGCTTCCATTTTCTTGAAAATTGGATTTTTTGTTGTGATTTTTAATTCTTCGGTTTTTGCAAATCCCAACTTATCTAAACCAGAAAGAATCTCTTTGGTTGTTCCATTGTTTCTGTTTTTAATTACAGAAGCAGTAGCCGTTTCAAAACTCCTTAATAGTAAGTAGTTTACTTCAATTTTGTTTTAAATTTAACGGGCTTCAAACTATATCTAAAAAAGAGTTTGTAGTTTTAATTAAATGTGTACCTTTGCACGGAAATTTAGAGACCATAATTCTATATTTAGTAAAGGTATGATGATAGCAAAAAAATCTATCAAATGTTTAGCAATACTAGCAATAGTATTTTCTTCATTAAACGTTTTCGCTGGAGGCGGAGGAACTTCTGAAAAAGGAGGTCAAATTAATACTCCAGAAGATATCAAAGGATATATCAAACATCACTTGGCAGATTCTCACGATTTTACGTTGTATTCTTATACAAACGATGCAGGTGAAAGAAAACACTTTGGTTTTCCATTACCAGTAATTGTTTGGACGAGTAAGGGTTTGAGAACTTTTATGTCTTCAAAGTTTCACCACAACGATGATGGTCATGAGATTGTAAATGCAGGAGGAGTGAAGTTAGCGAAAATTCATAGTAAAATTTATGAGTTAGATGCAAATGCGGATCACGTTGCTTTCGATGAGACTCATCATGCAACAAATGCACACAAAGTGTTAGATTTCTCTATTACTAAGAGTGTTGTTGGGATGTTAGTGGCTGCGTTGTTAATGTTTTTAGGTTTTGGTTCTCTAGCTAAAGGGTACAAAAAAGGAGCTATTCCAACGGGTGTAGGTCGTGTTTTAGAGCCATTAGTGTTGTATGTAAGAGATGAGATTGCAAGACCAAATATTGGTGAGAAAAAATACAAGAAGTTTATGCCATATTTATTAACGGTATTCTTCTTTATTTGGATATTAAATTTATTAGGGTTAACCCCAATAGGTTTTAACGTAACAGGACAAATTGCTGTAACTATGTGTTTAGCGTTATTTACAGCTATAATTTATCTTACAAATGGTTCTAAAGATTTCTGGGCACACACATTATGGATGCCAGGTGTTCCAGTAGTTTTAAGACCAATATTAGCAGTTATCGAATTAGTAGGTTTCGTGCTTATTAAGCCTTTCTCTCTTTTAGTACGTTTATTTGCAAACATTACAGCAGGTCACTTCGTGGTGATGAGTTTAATTGCTTTAATGATTGTGTTAAAGAAAGATTTCGGTGCGGTTGCTTCAACAGGAATGTCATTTGTGTTAGCGACATTCATCATGGTGATTGAGATTTTAGTTGCGTTTTTACAGGCGTTTATCTTTACCATGTTATCTGCCTTGTTTATTGGTATGGCGGTAGAAGAGCATGAACATGATCATGCACATCATTAAGAATAGAATAAGAATTTGTTTAATTTAATATAAATCAATTAGTATGTACAATTTAATTGGAGCAGGATTAATCGTAATCGGTGGAGGAATCGGATTAGGTCAAATCGGTGGAAAAGCAATGGAAGGAATTGCTCGTCAACCTGAGGCTGCTGGTAAAATCCAAACTGCGATGATCATCATCGGAGCATTATTAGAAGGTTTAGCATTTGGTGCTTTAATCTTAGGAAAATAATTTCCGAAAAAAACAAAAAGCAAAACATTTTCCTGTAACGGTTGGTTGCAGGGAATGTTTTAAAATTAAACAAAAAGAATTTTAAAAGAATAAATTAGTATATAATGGATCAGTTATTAAATGATTTTTCTCCAGGGTTATTTTTCATGCAAATGATAATCCTTATCGTTTTAATATTTTTATTAGCAAAGTTTGCTTGGAAACCAATTTTAAACTCTTTAGATGAGAGAGAAGAAGGTATTCAAAATGCATTAGACGAGGCTGAAAAGGCACGTAAAGAAATGCAAAACTTACAAGCAGATAACGATAGATTATTAAAAGAAGCAAGAGCTGAAAGAGACGCAATGATGAAAGAAGCTCGCGAAATTAAAGATAAGATTATTGCTGATGCTAAGGAAGAGGCAAGTGAAGAGGCTTCTAAAATGATTGAGAACGCAAAAGCTACTATCAAGCAAGAACAACAAGCAGCTATCGCTGAATTAAAAAAGAACGTTGCTGAGTTATCAATTGGTATCGCTCAAACAGTTGTGAAAAAAGAGTTAGCTTCACAAGATGATCAATTAAAGCTTGTTGAAGGAATGTTAGAAGACGTTACTTTAAACTAATTAAGTAAAAATGAAAGAAGCAAGACCAGCATTACGTTACGCAAAAGCAATCTTAAACTTAGCTAAAGAGCAAGGTTCAGATGAGGAGGTAAACAATAACATGAAAGTTATTGTTGCTACCATTGCTGAGAGTGACGATTTAGATGCAATGCTTAAAAGTCCAGTAATAAAGGCAGCTGATAAAAAGAAAGTATTAGATGCATTATTCGGAGATAAAGTAAATAATATCTCTAAAGGATTATTCAATCTTTTAGCAGAAAATAAGAGAATGTTAATGCTAGAAAGTGTAGCAAAGAAATATTCTATTATTTACGATTATTACAAAAAGATGCAAGTTGCTACTGTAACCACAGCTGTTGAATTAACTAGCGAACTAGAAGCTAAAATTCAGAAAAAAATAGTTGAAATTACAGGAAACAGTGCATCAATTGAAAATATAGTAAATCCTGATATTTTAGGAGGATTTATTTTACGTGTAGGAGATGTGCAATATGATGCAAGTATCTCAAACCAATTAAACGAATTAAGAAGAGAATTTGACAATAGTCATTATATTCCAAAAATTTAATTATACATCAAAAGATTTAAGATGGCAGCAATTAAACCAGCTGAAGTATCAGCAATTTTAAAGGAACAATTAACAAATTTCGAGTCAAAAGCTACGTTAAACGAAGTAGGAACTGTATTACAAGTTGGTGATGGTATCGCACGTGTTTACGGTTTATCTAACGTACAATATGGAGAATTAGTAGATTTCGGAAACGGATTAGAAGGAATCGTATTAAACTTAGAAGAAGATAACGTTGGGGTTGTATTATTAGGCCCATCTAAAGGAATCAGTGAAGGTTCTACTGTAAAACGTACTGAAAGAATTGCTTCTTTAAAAGTTGGAGAAGGAATTGTTGGTCGTGTAGTAGACACTTTAGGTAACCCAATAGATGGTAAAGGACCAATCGAAGGAGAAACTTTCGAAATGCCTTTAGAGCGTAAAGCACCAGGAGTTATTTATCGTCAACCAGTAACTGAGCCATTACAAACAGGTATTAAGTCTGTTGATGCAATGATTCCAATCGGTAGAGGTCAACGTGAGTTAATCATTGGAGACCGTCAAACTGGTAAGTCAACAGTTGCTATTGATACTATCTTAAATCAAAAAGAATTTTACGATGCAGGTGAGCCAGTATATTGTATCTACGTTGCTGTAGGTCAAAAAGGTTCTACAGTTGCTGCAATCGCAAACATGTTAGAAGAAAAAGGAGCTTTAGCTTATACTACTATCGTAGCTGCTAACGCTTCAGATCCTGCAGCAATGCAAGTATATGCACCATTCGCTGGAGCTTCAATTGGAGAATATTTTAGAGATACAGGTAGACCAGCTTTAATTGTTTATGATGATTTATCTAAGCAGGCGGTTGCTTACCGTGAGATTTCTTTATTATTACGTCGTCCTCCAGGACGTGAGGCATATCCTGGGGATGTATTCTACTTACACTCAAGATTATTAGAAAGAGCTGCAAAAGTTATCAATGATGATAAAATTGCAAGTGAGATGAATGATTTACCAGAGTCTTTAAAAGGTAAAGTAAAAGGTGGAGGATCTTTAACTGCATTACCAATTATTGAAACTCAAGCAGGTGACGTTTCTGCATATATTCCTACAAACGTAATTTCGATTACTGATGGACAGATTTTCTTAGAGTCTGATTTATTTAACTCAGGAGTTCGTCCAGCAATTAACGTAGGTATCTCAGTATCTCGTGTAGGAGGTTCTGCTCAGATTAAATCAATGAAGAAAGTATCAGGTACATTAAAGTTAGATCAAGCTCAGTACCGTGAATTAGAAGCATTCGCTAAGTTTGGTTCTGATTTAGATGCTGCTACAATGAATGTAATTGAAAAAGGTAAGCGTAACGTGGAAATCTTAAAGCAGAATCAAGGAGATCCTTTTACTGTTGAAGATCAGGTTGCAATTATCTACGCAGGTTCTAAGAACTTATTAAGAGAGGTTCCTGTAAATAAAGTAAAAGAATTCGAAGCAGATTATATCGAATACTTAAACGCTAAACATAGAGATGCGTTAGACACATTAAAGTCAGGAAAATTAACTGATGAGGTTACTGATATTTTAACTGAAGTTGCAAAAGAAATTTCAGCTAAGTACTCAGCTTAATTATAAAAAAACAATATTTCCACATCTTCACCAAGATGTGGAAATCCAACTAATTTTAAGTTCATATATAGATGCCAAACTTAAAAGAAATACGTAACAGAATTACTTCAATTGGATCAACAATGCAGATTACATCTGCCATGAAAATGGTATCTGCTGCGAAGTTGAAGAAAGCTCAAGATGCAATTACAGCAATGCGCCCATACGCATCAAAATTAACTGAGCTTTTACAAAGTATTAGTGCTACTTTAGACGGAAACGTTGGTGGTGCTTATTCTGAGCAAAGAGAAGTAAAAAAGGTTTTATTGGTTGCTGTAACTTCTAATAGAGGATTGTGTGGAGGATTTAATTCTTCAATTATAAAGAAGACAGTTAGCACAATAGACGAGAAGTACAATGGAGTAGAAGTTGATGTGTTTTCGATCGGTAAGAAAGGTAATGACATCCTATCAAAAGAGTACAATGTTGTTGAAAATAATAATAAGATTTTCGATGATTTAACTTTTGATAATACTGCTGCTATTGCACAACACTTAATGGATGTATTCGTTGCTGGATCTTATGATAGAATTGAACTTGTTTATAACCGTTTCAAAAATGCTGCAACGCAAATTGCAATGGTTGAGCAATTCTTACCAATAAAACCAGTTGAAAATGATTCTAACGTTAGTTTAGATTATATTTTCGAACCATCTAAAGAAGAAATTATTTTAGAATTAATTCCAAAGTCTTTAAAAACTCAGTTATATAAAGCCATCCGTGATTCATTTGCTGCCGAGCACGGTGCTCGTATGACTGCAATGCATAAAGCGACAGATAATGCTAAGGAATTAAGAGACGACTTATTATTAACATATAACAAAGCTCGTCAGGCTGCCATTACAAACGAAATCTTGGAGATTGTTGGTGGTGCAGAAGCATTGAATAACTAGAAGATATTTAATTATTAATATATAGAAAGCGAATCTAAATTAGGTTCGCTTTTTTAATTTCAAACCAATCTAAAAATTATGAAAAAACTAACACTTCTGTTTCTAATATTCTTTTCTATTGCATCAATAGCACAAAATCAAAAAGCTAAAAATAACAGTGAACTATCAAAAACGGATATTGATACTGAAATTATTGATGAGCAACCTCCAATGCACCCATCTTGTACTGATAAAAATACGAAAGGTGAAATAGAAAGATGTATGAATATAATGATAGCAAAGCACATCCAACATAAATTCAGATTTAATAATGTTACCTGTGTAAAAAAAGAATTAGTTAAGAATTCAGAAACAGGGGAGGAAGAGGAAGTATGTACTGAAACTCTAGAACGAGGTTACCATCGAATTTATATCCAATTTGTAGTCGATAAAAAAGGAGATATAACTAATGTTAAAGTAATTAATAAAAGTGGTGATTTTATTACCGAAGTAAAAAGAGTAATGAGTCTATTACCTCGAATGAAACCAGGAATGCAAAGAGGAAATCCGGTGAATGTAAAGTATGTCTTACCTCTTCAATTAAAGTATTAAATCGTAAAAAAAAGCGAATCCGTTAGGATTCGCTTTTTTTTATTTGATATTTTAAGAGAGTTTATTTCAAAACTGTAAATTCGATTCTAGAATCTGTATATACAGAATGTGTTTGTGTTTTAAAATCTTTCTCATCTGCTTTATAAATATTGTCTACATACGTTTGTGGATTCAAGTCAATTAAAGGGAACCACGTACTTTGAACTTGAATTTGAAGTTTGTGTCCTTTTTTAATTGTGTGAAAAACGTCTTGTAGCTTTATATTAACACTTGTTTTCTTATTTGGCGTAAACGGTTCCGGATTAGCAAAACTATTTCTAAAACGTCCTCTTAACACCTCGCTACGCACCATCATATGATAGTTGCTTAGCTTCATGTGAGATTGCATATCTTCATTATCGTTTTTCAAATCACCTGGATGCACATCTATTACTTTAACAATCCAATCTGCAGCAGTTCCTGTTGTTGCCACATTTAGTTTCGCCAAAATATCTCCAGCTAATGTCATATCTTCTTGCATTACTTCAGTTTCAAATACCAACACATCTGGTCTTCTCGCTGCAAAACGTTGGTCATCGGTCATATATTTTCTAGGAGTAAAAACAGTCTTAATATCTTCTGAATATGGAACAGGTCTTTTAATATCACTTACAAATGAAATTTTAGACGTGTTCGTTTTTGTATTTGATAGATTTTGATCTTCAGCTAAAAACAAAGATTGTTTTTGTGCATTTTTTGGAGGCCAAACATCATATGACTTCCATTCTTTTTTACCAGTATCGTAAACATAAGCTTCTGGCAATCCGCTTTCTTTTGAACCACTGCCTTTTAAGAAATGATTGAAGAATTTTGTTTCAATATTTTTCTGGAAGTTTAATGAAATTGAATCTCCGAAATAATAATTTCCAACAGTATTTTTTACTTTACTACGAGACCATCCTCCATGATCCCACGGACCAAATACAAGGGTGTTATAATTGTTAGGTTGATTTTTTTCAATTCCTTTATACGTTTCTAACGGACCGTATAAATCTTCTGCGTCGAACCATCCACCGACAATCATTGTTGCTACTGTAGAAGGTACTTTATCTAAATGTTGAATGATTCCTTTACTCTGCCAAACCGAATCATAGTTTGGGTGTTCTACAATTTCTTTCCAGAAGAAATCATCAATATCGCTTTTTGAAGCCACATTTTTAGAGTCTGGTTTGTCGTATTGGAAATACTCGTTTAAGTTTTTCAACGGACCTTTATCCAAGAAGAATTGATATTGATCTTGTGTATTCATTTTTGGGAAAGAATACCAAGCACTATCTGTTGGTTGATCTTTATATGTTCCAAATAATGAAATTGCTCTAAAATAGCTTAATAAAAACGCTCCATTATGATGGAAATCATCAAAGAAAAAGTCTCCAATACAAGCTTGTGGAGAAGCAGCTTTTAAAGCAGGATGCGCATCAATTGTTGAAACTGTAGCATAATGTCCAGGATAAGAAATTCCCCAAGTTCCAACTTTTCCATTGTTATGAGGAACATTTTTAATCAACCAATCAATAGTGTCATAAGTATCAGTAGTTTCGTCCGACTGTTTTTCAGTTTTATTTGGAATATAAGCCCGCATGTTATCATAAACACCTTCACTCATCCAACGTCCTCTAACATCTTCATAAACTATAATATTACCTTCTTTCATTAAGATCTCATTCGGACCAATTTTAGATCTCATTTGATCTTCACCATAAGGTCTACAACTGTAAGGTGTGCGTTGCAATAAAATAGGATAAGTTTTAGTAGTGTCTTTTGGAGCGTAAATCGTGGCATGTAATTTTACGCCGTCTCGCATTGCAATTTTTACTTCTTTCTTAGTGTAGTTTTCTTTTACATAATTTACTGGTTCTGTTTCTTTTTTCGGAGTCGTTTTACAACTAAAAGAAACTACCAATAATAGTAAAAGCGATAATTTGGTAAGTTGTGCTTTCATATTTGATTGATATATTAAGGTAAATATAACCAATGCTATATTCACGCCATGTTAAAATCTGAAGATACCTTCGTATTTTAAGAAAAACTTATTTTATTAAATCATTGATTTGATTAGCAATAGAAGCTGAATCTATTTTGCAAAGTTGCTGAAGTTCATCAATAGTTCCATGATTGACAAAAGTATCTGGAATTCCTAAAACAGTTATTGAATTGTTATACTTATGTGTTGCCGCGAATTCTAAAATAGCAGATCCAAAACCTCCATTTACAGTTCCGTCTTCAATAGTTAGAATTTTATCAAACTTTTGAAATACAGAGTGTAATAATTTTTCATCTAAAGGTTTAACGAATCGCAAATCATAGTGCGCAACCTTAGCTTTATTAGTTGCTAAATCTATTGCTTCTGAAACATTTAGAGCAATAGTTCCTATGGATAAAACAGCAATACCTGTTCCTTCTTTTATACAAACTCCTTTTCCAATTTCTATAGCTTCAAAAGGTTTTTGCCAATCTAAAGTTATTCCTCTTCCTCTAGGATAGCGAATTGCAATTGGATGATCTAACCCAAGTTGAGCGGTGTACATAATATTTCGTAACTCCATTTCATTTCGTGGAGCGAAAATGATCATATTCGGAATGCATCGAAAGTATGCTAAATCAAAAACGCCATGGTGTGTTGCTCCGTCTTGTCCAACTAAACCTGCTCTATCTAAACAAAAAATTACAGGAAGGTTTTGAGTAGCAACATCATGAATAATTTGATCATAAGCTCTTTGCAAAAAAGTAGAATACACATTACAAAACGGAATAATTCCTTCAGTTGCCATTCCTGCAGCTAAAGTAACGGCATGTTGCTCAGCAATACCAACATCAAAAGTTCTTTCAGGAAATTTATCTAACATAAATTTTAAAGAACTTCCAGTTAACATGGCTGGAGTGATTCCTACAATTTTTTCATTTTGTTGTGCTAACTCCACAATTGTTTTACCAAATACATCTTGATATTTTGGAGGTTGTGTAATAGTCGATTTTGGCAATAAATCTCCAGATTCTTTATCAAATTTTCCTGGAGCATGGTATTTTACCTGATCCTCTTCTGCCTGTTTTAATCCTTTTCCTTTGGTTGTAGTAACATGCAAGAATCTTGGACCTTTGATTTCTTTTAATCGGTTTAATTCAGAAATTAATTCTTCTAAATTATGACCATCAATTGGACCTGAATAATCAAAGTTTAAAGCTTCAATAATATTGTGTTGTTCAATATCACTTCGCTTTGATTTCATTCTTGTTAAATATTCCTTTAATGCACCCACTGAAGGATCAATTCCAATAGCGTTGTCGTTTAAAACAACGAGCAAATTAGCATTTGTAACTCCAGCATGATTTAAGGCTTCAAATGCCATTCCGCTGGCGATAGAAGCATCACCTATAACGGCAATATGTTGTTTGTCTTCCTTTTTAATTTGAGAAGCGATTGCCATTCCTAATGCCGCAGAAATAGAAGTAGAAGAATGCCCGACTCCAAAAGTGTCGTATTCACTTTCGCTTCGCTTAGGGAAGCCTGAAATTCCATTCAATTGTCGATTCGTATGAAAAACATCTTTTCGACCCGTTAAAATTTTATGTCCGTATGCCTGATGTCCAACATCCCAAACCAATAAATCTTTAGGAGTATTAAATACATAATGTAACGCAATTGTTAATTCTACAACTCCTAAGCTAGCACCTAAATGTCCTTCTTTTGTGGCTACAACATCAATAATAAAACGTCTTAATTCTTGAGCTAATTTGGGCAATTGCTCAGGATTTAAATTTCTAATATCATCAGGAAAATTAATATGTTGTAACAACTTTTCAGACATGAGACAAATGTACTAAAACTTTGTTGTAGCTTTGTTATATGAGTAAACTGTATTTGGTACCTACACCGATAGGAAATTTAGAAGATATCACGTTTAGAGCATTAACTGTTTTAAAGGAAGTGGATTATATTTTAGCTGAGGATACAAGAACTAGTGGAAAGCTATTGAAACACTTTGATATTAGTACACCAATGCAATCGCATCATATGCATAATGAGCATAAAACAGTTGAAAATATTGTAAAACGAATTCAGGCAGGAGAAACGTTTGCTTTAATTTCTGATGCTGGTACTCCTGCAATTTCTGATCCAGGATTTTTACTTACAAGAGCTTGTATTCAAAACGGAGTTGAGGTAGAGTGTTTACCGGGAGCAACAGCTTTTGTTCCTGCTTTAGTGAATTCAGGTTTACCTAATGATAAATTTGTGTTCGAAGGTTTTTTACCTGTTAAAAAAGGTAGACAAACCCGATTGAAATTATTGTCAGAAGAAACCAGAACGATGATTTTCTATGAAAGCCCGCACAAATTGTTAAAAACCTTGTCAAATTTTACTGAATTTTTCGGAGAAGATCGTCAAGTTTCTGTTTCTAGAGAGCTCACCAAAATGTTTGAAGAAACCAAGCGAGGAAGTGTAAAAGAAGTGTTATCATATTATACAGAAAAACCAGCTAAAGGCGAAATTGTAATTATTGTTGATGGTAAAAAATAAGTTAGACTAGCTTGTATTCTGGATACTGTTCTTCTAATAACTCTTCAGCCTTATTTGGAATTACATGCATAGTAACATGGCCTATTATAATAGTTAATACTATAACGCTAGCACAGAATAATCTACCAGTTTGACTTAAATCTAAGAAGTTATCACTATCTGGCATCGAAAAATCAACAACATAAAATAAAATCAAGGCTAAACTACCCACACCTTGAGCTAAAATAATATCTTCAAGCATCCATTTCTTCCCAGTTATTTTTTCTTTTTGTTTGATTTTTTTTCTTGACTGAAACATTTTTATTAATTCAAAAGAAATAATAGAAAAATAAATCACTACATAAATATAATATACGTAGTTTATATTTTGAATTTCATAAAAAAACCAAACTAAAAATGTTGTAAGAATTATTTTAGGAAGCTTAAACCATTCTTGAACAAAACAAAGTATGATTTTGTAGTATTTTTTAGACAACTGACTTTGTTTTTCTTCTACTACATTCATAAAACCAAAAACACCGAATTTTTTAAAAGAAATATCTCTAGCTTGTTCAAAGCTAAGATTGGGATTTTCCTTCCAAATAGCTTCAATATCATTTGCTAAATAATCTACTAATTCGGTTTGAACATCATAATGTTCAACATAATGTTGGCGAGTGAACTTGTATAATTCTTGTATGTTTTTATCTGTTAATTTCATAGCTATTCAATTAAAAAACCATATTTCTTTTCAATCATTTCTTTTTTTGCAAATAAGTTTAGATTAACAAATATATTCGCGATAAGATTTGCTAAGCCCAAGTACATGAAAAAGCGATTAGAGAAATTTGGAAGTATAATCTGAACGCCAAGAATAAAAAGATTTAGTTTGATGTAAAAATCGACGAACTTTATCTCTTTAAACTTCTTTTCAAAATTTAAGAAATAGTATGCTGCATATGCAGAAGTTATAGTGATTAGCACAAAAAACAATATTGAAATTTCTTTCGAATATGTATTTCCAAACTGCAACACTAAGAAAATTAATAATGAGATAATTGTTAGAACTTTTGGATTAAATATCAATTTAATAACACCTTTACATAAATCTTTAAAATAATACCAATTCAATTTTTTTATTTGTGAATCGTACTTAGTCATTAATGATTGCTGCTTGCTTAACATATATTTTAAAAAAGGAGTTTGAAAACCATCTTCTTTAAAAAATGAGTCTACATCGTTGATTTTTTCTTCGATTTCAGTTGCAATATGATCTACCATTTCAAAACGGATATCAATGTACTCAACACCAATAGCTTCAAGAAATGAGTCTATTTTTTTTATTTGTTCTTTATTTAATTCCATAGCTGTTATTCTAAACTAAATTTAGGATTTACTAAATGTTGCATAGTGCTTAAAAATTCTTGCATTTGTGCTAACCGATTTACAGTTTCTTTAGTTCCTGTTTCAGTAAGCTTATAATATTTTCTTAAGCGATTTCCCACTTTTGCAACTTCAACATCCAACAATCCCTCTGCTTCTAATTTGTGCAGTGCCGGATATAATGCTCCTTCAGTAATTTGCAATTCTCCCTTTGTTAATTCTTTTACTTTTTGTGTGATTTCATATCCATACATTTTATCATTTTCAGCCAATAGCTTTAAAATAATTGTTTGTAAAGAACCCTTGTATAATTTCTGATTTCCCATATCAAATTTTAAATACCTAAGATTTTTAGGTATGCAAATATACATAATTTTCTTATACATAAAAATCTTAGGTATGTTTTTATAAGAATACTTTAGCTACAAATCTTCTTTTGTTTCCGTATTTTTGTGGTCAAATTTTTTTAGATGAGTCAATTTTACAAACTGAAGATAAAAGAAGTGATAAGAGAAACAGCGGCGGCAGTTTCTTTAGTTTTTGATATACCAACCAACTTACAATCAGAATTTAACTTTGTTGCAGGGCAGTACATTACCTTAAAAGCAACAATTAACGGAGATGAAGTTCGTAGAGCGTATTCTTTATGTTCTTCTCCAAATAGTAACATTGTAAAAGTAGCGGTAAAAGCAGTAGAAAATGGAACATTTTCAGTTTATGCTAATGAAAAATTGAAAGCAGGAGATGAGCTAGAAGTTTCCAAGCCAGAAGGAAAGTTTCTTTTAAATCCAGAAGCTAATAAAAACTACTTAGGTTTTGTTGCGGGTAGTGGAATTACCCCTGTTTTATCAATGGTAAAATCTGTTTTAGAAAGTAATGATTCTGCAAGTTTCACATTAGTTTATGGAAACAAATCTATTGCAGATACTATTTTTTATGCTGAATTGAATGATTTGAAGTCTAAGTATGATTCTAGATTTAACTTAAGTTATGTTTTTAGTAGAGAAAATGTTGAAGGTTCTGTATTTGGAAGAATTGATAAAGCTCATGTAAATTACTTTATCAAGAATGTTTACAAAGAAATGAAGCTTGATAAAGCCTTTTTATGTGGACCTGAAGAGATGATTAATACAGCTTCTGAAACGTTAGCAGATAATGGTTTCGCTGAAGACGCTATTTTGTTTGAGTTATTTACTTCTTCAATAGATGAAGAAGCTGCGAGTCAAGTTAAAGATGGGCAAACTCAAGTTGATGTATTATTAGATGGAGAAACAATTTCATTTACAATGCCTCAGGACAAAGATATTTTATCTGAAAGCTTACGTAACGATGTAGATGCACCTTATTCTTGTCAAGGAGGAGTTTGTAGTAGTTGTATTGCTAAAGTTACTGAAGGAAAAGCGGTAATGGTTAAAAATCAAATTTTAACAGATGCTGAATTAGAAGAAGGGTTTATATTAACTTGCCAAGCGCACCCAACAACATCAAAAATTACAGTTGATTTCGATGATGTATAAAATTGCTTAAAAATTATGAGTATACTAGATTATAAAGATGCTTTTTTAGTTGGACTTTTCATGTCTTTTATGATTGGTCCTGTATTCTTTATGTTATTAAAAACAAGTGTTCTTAAAGGTTTTAGGGCAGCTCTTGCTTTTGATGTGGGAGTAATTTTAGGAGACATTGTTTTTATTAGTATCGCGTATTACGGAAGTAGAAACTTACTAGAAAAAATCAAGGATGATCCTAGACTTTTTTTTGCAGGCGGATTGATTTTAATTGTTTACGGACTCATTACTTATTTAGATAAAAACAATAAAAAAGAACTAGATCAAGCTAAAATTGAAGTACCTAAAGGGAATAATTATTTCAAACTTTTTCTAAATGGTTTCTTTTTAAACTTTATTAATATTGGTGTTTTAGCTGGATGGCTTGGTATTATGGTTGTAGTTGGACCGAGTTTAAACATGGAACCGAAGTCAATTTTTTGGTACTTTACTTTGGTAATCATCGGTTATTTTGCTACAGATATTCTTAAAATTTTGTTGGCAAAACAACTTCGTAATAAATTAACCCCATTAGTAATCTATCGTATTAAAAGAGGTATGGGGGTTTTATTGATTGCTTTTGGAGCTTTAATGATGTTGAAGAGTTTTGTTCCTCAGGAAAAATTAGATGAATTAATAGATAAAGTAGAAATTAAAAGAAACTGATATCTAACACGAATTATTTATTTAAAACACCTAAATATTCTTTCCATACACCAACTTCTTTATCATATTGTTTCGCCATTACTCTAGAAATTTGAGCAATATGCCCTAAATCGTGTACAACCCAAGCCGATAGTAATTGTTTTAGGTTTACATCACCAAGTTCTGGATGTATTCCTTTTTGCATTAGTTTATTGGTATCAATTTGAAAAGATTTGAGTGTTTTTATGTTGTTTTTTCTCAAGTTTTCAAACTCTTTAATTAATTCATCGATTGGCTTTTTTTCAACTTTGTTTTGCGCAAACCTATCGAAAGGCTCAAATGTCTTATTTTCTGAGTTAGATAAAATAATTTTAGCTCTAGGAATCCAATCGGTTTTTTCGCCATGAATTAAATGACCTACTATTTCATAAGGACTCCAAGTATTTTCACCTTCGTTGTTATAAATCCATTCTTTTGAAACTCCTAACAACAACGACTTTAAGGTTTTAGGTGTTCTTTCTAGAATTTCTATGGTTTTTGTAATATTAAAGCTCATTATTTTTTAACCATTCTTCTTTAGTTAAATTATACCAATTGTTAAGTGTATTGTCATATTCAAAGGTTTCTACAAGTTGTAATCCAATACGTTGTAAAATTTTGTTTGAAACGATATGATCTATATCAGCAGCAGCTCCAATTTCTTTTAAGTTCATTTTTTCAAATCCGTATTTTAAAGAAGCTACAGCTGTTTCGGTTGCAATACCTTTTCCCCAATATTCTTTTCGTAACCGATAGCCTAAATCGTAATAATTAAACTCTTTTCTCAGACCAGTTTCATACTTTAAACCGGTCCAACCCACAAAATCATTAGATTTTTTATCTACAATTGCCCAACGTCCAATTCCATTATCAATATATTGCTGTCTGATATTGGCAATTACTTCTTCAGCTTCTTGTTTAGTTGAAATAGGTCTGTTTCCTAAAAATTTATGGACATCAGGATCCGAATCTAAAGCAAACATTCCGTCTACATCAAATTCCTCTAAGTCGCGAATAATTAAACGTTCCGTTTCTATATGAATATTCATAAATATGGTTGATTGAATTTTTCAACTACAATATCATTAATTTTTGTGAAAATTTACTCTTTCTTTTGTTTTTGTTCAATATAATCTTGATTTCCAGTAATCATTTTACTTTCATCATACATTGCATTTGACATTCCTAACATGAATGCAGTGATGATATATAGTAGTTTTCTTTTTAACCAAGATTTTTTTCCTTTTACAATTTTATCTCGAGTGTTTTTTGTGTGTTTATACATGACATACTTATAGATAATTAAACATAAGATTTAGCTTTTGCGAGAGTGCAAAAGCGTGTTAGACGTAGTACGCCATTTTAATTATGTATAAACTTTAAACTAGGTTACTTGTAGTAATTTTGGTATTTAAGAAGTGTAGTTGAGAAAATATATTTTTATAAGATTCAAAATACTCAAGGTATAATTTAATTAAGACTCTATATCGCTTGCTAAATTCATTTGAAACAAATGAAAAGTCTTTTAAAAGTAAAGTTTGTGTATTTGTTTTAGCAACTTCTATACTATAAGAAAATGAAGTTTTAGTAGATGAACTTTTTCTACTATTAAAAAGAATTTGATAGCAAGATGTAGGACTTAATTCAGAATATATAGAATACTCACCACCGGCTTGACCAAAAACAAGTATTAGAGAGAGTAAGTATTTTATATATTTTATCATCTTTTTTTATTCAGCGATTTAAATTTAGTGCAAATATTTTAAACATGTAACTTATATAGATTTTGAGTAAGCTTCCGAAATCCAGTTTTTTAATTCATCATCAATTTGTGAAACTTCAGATAATTTTACTCTATGTGTACACATGGTTCCGAATGGACCAGAGTTTTCAAGTCTTTCAGTAGTCGGTTTGTCTTTTAGCTTAAACCCTAAATCTATTCTAGTTTTAGTTGCAGGTTTTATGAGAATAAATTGTCTTTTTCGAATAATACTAACACTACCTTTTTTAGGTGTAATGGTTACATCATTACCTAATGTTTTTACAAATTCGATAAGCTTTTCATAGATAGGAAAAAGTACTTCTTTCCCTTTATATTGGTTACTTACTAAATCATCGGGAGCATTATTTTCTTCTTTTGATAAAGTAACAATGGTATTTGCAAAACCATGAGTTACATTATGCTCTGTTTTTAAAAACTTCACACCTTCCGAATGTTTAGCAAAAGCCTTTTCTTTTAAAATAGCTTTCCATTCGTTTAAAGACTTACCTGTTTTTTCAGGCATATTGTTAATCATGGTTTGTAATGCTTTGTCCATAATATTATGGTTTGATGATGTTCGGATTATAAATTAAAAAAACTCTGAAAAGCTATTTTTATGAATTATTTCTTGAAGAAAATTCTATTATTCACGTAAAATTTTTTCCATTTTACGTCCTTTTGCTAATTCATCTACTAACTTATCTAAATATCTACATTGCCTATAAATTTCAAATTCGTCGGCAATATTTTCAATACGATATCCACAAATCACGCCTTTAATCATGTGAGCATTAGGATGAATTGTTGCCTGTTCAAAAAAAGTTCTGAAGGTTACTTTTTCATCAATAAGTGATTGTAGTTTGTTACTGTCGAAACCAGTAAGCCATTCAATAACTTGATGTAATTCTTCTTTGGTTCTACCTTTTTTTTCCACTTTAGCAACATAATGTGGATAAACAGAAGAAAACTTCATGTTTGCAACTTGTTCGTTTTTTTTAGCTGTAACTTCCATATGTAAATAATTGTAATCTAAAATTAGAAAAAAAATAGATATGAAAATTACTTCTCTTAGAATCAACTAAAAAAGAAATAAGAATGTTATTTTAATTTACTTCTTAAATAAACAAAACTGTCTTCAACATTGTCGAATAAATCTTCCTCAGGTACTAGATCTGGAATAATATCAATAGCTTTAAACATGTCATTTGGTTGTTCATCAAGTCCAACAATAATGACTTCTGTACCTTGAGCACGTAAATCGAAAATTATTTCCTCGATGGTATATAAACCAGATTGATCAATATATGGCACTCTGTCCATTCTTAAAATCACGGCCTTAATATCGTCTGGTAAAGCTTTAATTTGATCTTTAAAGTAAGAAGTAAAACCAAAGAATAAAGGACCATACAAGTGTTTGATAATTACTTTGTCTTTATATTTTTCGTAGAACTCTTGCTCATCTTGCCAAGGTTTTGAATTGTCTAAGTCTGCTATTTTTCCTACTTCTAATCCTTTCTCACTAATGTCTCCAGATTTTTTCATGAATAATAAACAAGCAAGTGTAATTCCAATTCCTACAGCATGAATTAAACTACCAAAAGTTGTAATTAATAATACTAAAACCAAAACAACTGCATCTGGTTTAGGAACTTTTGTTAAGTGTTTTAAACCTTTAAAATCTACAATTTTAAAACCAATCGGAATTAATAAACCAGCTAAAACACAAAGTGGAATATGAGCAGCTAATTTTCCTAGTCCTAATAAAACGGCTAATAAAACTAGTCCATGAATAATTCCAGATAATCTTGTTTTTCCTCCAGCGTTAATGTTTACAACAGTTCCTTTTGTTGCTCCAGCACCAGGAATTCCACCGATAGCAGCAGCTAACATATTTCCAATTCCTTGACCAATAAGTTCTCTATTACTGTTGTGTTTTGTTTTAGTCATGTTATCTGCTATCACCGAAGTAAGTAAAGAATCAATACTTCCAAGAACTGCTAATACTAAAGCATATTCTATAACTAATGAATACACGCTAGCATCAACATTTAAAATTCCACCAAGTTTAAAAGCAGGTAATCCTGAAGGGATTTCACCAATTAAAGGAACCTCCATTTTAGTAAAGTAAGCAATTAATGTAGCTCCAATAAGCGCTACTAAAGCACTAGGAATTGCCTTAGTTATTTTCGGGAATAGATAATATATTGCGATTGTAATTGCACCTAAAATAAGTGCAGAAACATTAAATTCTGTAAATAAAGTCGGTAAATTTTGAATTACAGCTAGTGTAGATTTTGAAGAGCCTAATCCTGCAAAAGGGAATAATTGAAGAATAACAATAATTAATCCTACACCACTCATAAATCCTGAGATTACAGGATAGGGAAAATATTTAACATAACTAGCAATATTCAGAAAACCAAAAATTACTTGAAACAACCCACCAACTAAAAAAGTAAGTAATATAACACTCATTGCGTTATCCAAACTTCCATGAGATTGAATCGCTGTTGCAACTAAGGCAGCAGAAACAACAGTCATAGGACCAGTTGGTCCGCTAGCTTGTGTTTCGGTTCCACCAAATAAAGCTGCAAAAATACCAACAGCTATCGCTCCATATAAACCTGCTGTTGCTCCCATTCCTGATTGAACTCCGAAAGCCAAGGCTAAAGGCAAAGCAACAACACCCGCTACTAAACCACCTGTGAAATCTCCTTTTAAATTACTAAAGTCAAAAAGCTTTTTTTTCATAGTTTTCTATTAAAACGTTTTGTTTTGGTCGATTTTAGAAAAACGATTAGCATCATTTTTCAATATTTTCTAAAGGTAATTAAATCAGTTGAATTTTTGTTTGAAAACAAGTTTAGTAATTACTTTCGTATGCGAATTTACTAATAATCTTTATTAGTAGATTTTTAATTATTTGGCTATTTAATCAGAAGAACATCCTCCAGCTTTGTATTCAATAAATAACTTTTGATCATCATTAGAAAGTAGTAAAGAAATTTCTGTAAATGCGTAATGACTAGATGTCCCAATAAGCATATCAAGCTTGTAATCACCATTTATATCACCAATCCAATATATAAATACACCTCCTTCAAAACCACCAGCACTCCACGAAGGTATATCCATTTTTCGAATATTTTGTTTTATTTTGTCTCTAGTAGAAACTACAATTAGTTCATAGTCTTTTAATTTACTGAAATAAGGAAATTCATTTTGTTTAGTTTCAATAAGTTTTCCTTTAGCGTAGATATAATAACTTTTATTATTCTCTTCATTTTTGATATTAACTACAGTAAAAGACATAGACTCTCCAGGATAAAACATACGATTAATCCATTTACCTGTTGTAAATGTGTTGTCTTTTAATTTGAGCCCTTTTATTAAAAACTTTGGTAAAGGACTTTGTTTAGGATTGTATTTTTTTATCTGAAAATTATCCCAGTTATGGTAATCTTTATTTTGATATACTGCAAAATAACTTGAGCCTAAAGTGTCTTTTAACTCATCCAAATCATTCTCTATTCCACAGTAGGGAATAATAACATCAAATTTTTTGCTAGTGTAGTTTGTTTGACTATTACAAACTTGATAAGTAAATACTAGAATTAGTATTTTAATGATGTTTTTCATAATTAGTGCAATGTTTTTAATTTTTAAAACGTCTAATATAGTGGAAATATTATCTTTTAAAGGTCATTGTTTAATTATGAAATCCATTCATTTAAAACATTGTATTTTGTTTATAAAAGATTAGATATTAACAATCTTCATCATCATTTTTTTGTATTGCTTAGAAACCAATTTCGGCAACCACTTTTTATAGAAAAACTTAGTTTTTGCATCAGTTGGATGTATGATTTGAAATTTTCCTTTTGATGCTTGCTCAAGTGTAATACAAGCAACCTCATTAGCATCGGTTTTAGAATATTTCATTTGTTTTTCTGCAAAACCTTTAAACATACTAGAACTAGCTTTTGCCATAATATTAGTTTTAAAAAACGTTGGTGTTAATACACTCACTAGAATATTGTATGGTTTTAATTCGTGATATATAGATTCTGATAGTGAATATACAGCTGCTTTTGAAGTGCTATAAGCAGACATAGCCGGAGCATTCATAAAACCAGCTGAACTTCCAACATTAAGTATCAATCCTCTTTTCTGTTTGATTAAATGAGGTGTAAAAAAATGACAACCATAATAAACTCCCATAAGATTTACTTGAATCATTTTTTCCCATTTATCAATAGGATAATCTTTAAACAAAAGTCCATCACCAATTCCTGCATTATTAATTACAATATCTACCGATTCAGTGTTTTCATAAACCTCTTTCACAACTTTTTCATATTGATGCTTATCGCTAACATCTAAAACATATTGAAATATTTTTTCATTCGTTTGTAAATCTCCAACGATATTTTTTAAAGCATTTTCATTGATATCACTTAAATGAAGTGTCCAATTATTTTCGGAAAGTACTTTAGCAAAAGCTGCGCCCAATCCAGAACCTGCTCCAGTGATAAAAGCAACTTTGTTAGGATATAAAGCATTTAGTTTTTTTAGATTCATAAAGGTTGTTGTTAGAAGTTACTTTTTACGTTTTATAATATTTTCACAAGTTTTGATTAAGTAAATAGAGATTAACCAAAAGTTTTTGAAGGCTTTGTTTTTTGTATAGCCTTTTGAATATCTGAAGTAGATTTGTTGAACAATTCCTGCTAGTCGGAATAATCCGTAAACTCTATAAAAACGGAAATCGTCAATTGTTCTTCCCGTTTGTTGACAATAGTATGCTATAATTTCTTCTCTAGTTAGCATACCAGGCATATTACTTGGTTGTCGTCGGATGGATTTCACAAAGAAATCATCTTGTTCTTGTACCCAATAGGCTAAGCTATTTCCTAAATCCATCATAGGATCGCCAATGGCAGCTAATTCCCAATCTAAAACACCTAGAATATTTTCTGGATCTGACGGATCGATTACAACATTATCTAATCGAAAATCATTGTGGATGATACAAAGATTTTCTTCCTTCGGCATATTGTTTTCTAACCATTGTCTTACCTTTTTTCCTGAAGGAACATTCCATGTTTTAGCGTTTACATATCGTTTATTCCAACCTAGAATTTGACGTTCAACATATCCTTCACCTTTTCCTAAATCTTGCAATCCTTCTTTTTTATAATCTACATTGTGTAAATGAATCATTTTATCCCAGAAAGAATAACATATTTTCCTAACTGTATCTTCATCCCAATGAATGCCCTTAGGTGGATTTTTTCTAAGAATAATTCCTTCCAATCGTTCCATTAAATAAAAGGTAGATCCTAATACAGATTCATCTTCACAAACAGCAATCATTTCTGGAACATACGGATAATGCGGTTTTAATTTTTGCTGCAGATAATATTCTCTTGGCATATCATGCGCTCCTGCAGCTTTTTTTCCAAGTGGCGCTCTTCTAAGAATAATATCATGTTGATTAAACTTTAGGCGATATGTCCAATTTGAAGCTCCTCCTGAGAATTGGGTTATTGTCGGATTATCATCTATAGTTGGAATATGATTTTTAATCCATGGGAGCAAACTAGTAAGGTCTAATTCCTCACCTGAGCGTTGTTGTTTTTCCAAATCTTTAATTGTGTTCGACATTAGCTCAAGTATTTTTTAAATTCAAGTCTAGAAATCATTCTTAAATGAACTTCATCCGGTCCGTCTGCTAATCGTAAAGCTCTAGCTTGTATAAAGAAATTAATTAGAGGAAAATCATCTGATAATCCAGCTCCTCCATGAATTTGCATAGCCATATCGCTAACTTCTTGTAAAACGTTTGGCGCAACTACTTTTATGGCAGAAATTTCAGTCATACTATTTTTTACACCATGTTCATCAATTTTCCAAGCAGCATAATGCGTTAGTAAACGAGCCTGATCTATAGCAATTCGGGCTTTAGCAAATTGTTCAGAATTCCCGCCGAGTTTAGCCAAAGGTTTTCCGAAAGCTTGTCTAGTTCCACTTCTAATTATGGCTAATTGTAAAGCACGTTCAGCTGCGCCAATACAACGCATACAATGATGAATTCTTCCTGGTCCTAATCTTCCTTGTGCGATAGCAAAACCAGCTCCAAAATCTATGATTAAATTCTTTTTAGGAACGCGTACGTTGGTAAAATGAACTTCTCCATGTCCTGCAGGTGCATCATAAACACCAAATGTATTTTGCATCCGTTTTATTTCTACTCCAGGCGTATCCAACGGAACTAACACCATACTATGTTGCTTGTGTTTTTCTTGAGAGGTATCGGTTTTTCCCAATACAATTGCCAATTTTGTCATAGGATGTCCTAATCCTGTAGACCACCATTTCTTTCCATTGATTACGATATCGTCTCCATCTTTAATTATAGATGTTTCTATATTCGTTGCGTCAGAAGAAGCTACATCAGGTTCTGTCATGCAGAATACAGATTTTATTTTTCCATCAAGTAAAGGTTGTAACCATTCTTTTTTCTGTTCATCAGAACCAAAATGATACAGCACTTCCATATTTCCTGTATCTGGAGCATTACAATTAAAAATTTCTGCAGCATTGTAAACACGTCCCATTTCTTCTGCTAGTGGTGCATAATCAAGTACACTTAACCCTTGCCCTAATTCGCTATCTGGTAAAAACAAATTCCATAAGCCAGCTTCTTTAGCAAGTTTTTTTAAATGTTCTAGTTTTGGATGTTCTGTCCATTCTTTCCAGTTTCCCGAAGAATTATGTTGTTTGTAATATTGAGTAAATTCATGTTCTATTGGATAGACATGTTGATCCATGAACTTTTTAAGTCGACTTAAATAGTCTTTAGATTTTTGAGAAGGACTGAAATTCATTATGATATAGCTTAAAATTTTCTCAACATTTTTAATGTGAAAAACGGCATTAGTAATTTGAAAAAGCGCCAAGGCCAAAAAGGAACAAAAGCATTGGCTTTTTCTTTATTGATGGCTTTTACTAAAAGCTTAGAACCTTTTTCTAAAGGAATCATAAACGGTGGAGGTTTACCAATAGAATCTGTCATTTCAGATTGAATGTATCCAGGAAATATAGTAGAAACATTAATTGGTTTTTTCAAAACATCTGCTCTAATCCCTTCAGCTAAACTTCTAACACCAGCTTTTGTTGCAGCATAAACTGACATTGCTCTTGGATATCCTCTGAAAGCAGACATAGAGGAGATTACAACCAAATGACCAGAGTTTTGTGCTCGAAAAATTTCCATCGCAGCTTCCATTTGATTTAAGGCACCACAAAAATTGGTAACAGCAGTCTGCATATTCTGATTCGCAAATCCTTTACCAATAGAAGCTCCTTTACCCATTCCTGCATTCACGATAACTCTATCTAAAGTTCCGTTTTGAGCTTTAAAATCTTCATGAAAACTGTTGAAAACTGAAAACACATCTTCTTGCTTGGTAACATCTAAAGGCCGAATAAAAACAGAGATATTACTGTTGATTTTAAGGAGTTCTTCTTTAAGAGCTTCAAGCTTTTCTGTACGTCTGGCACATAGTGCTAAATTGCAGCCTTGTTTTGCAAATTCTATGGCCATTCCTTTCCCTAAACCAGAGCTTGCTCCAGTAATGAGTATGTTTTTTCGATTCAAAGTAGTTGAATTAAAGTTGAGTACTCTAAAAATAAGGAATTGAAATGGCTTATTTTTTCACCTATGTTAAAAAAGGAAATGTAATTAGTATAGAAATGAACTTAAAAAGCAGAAGACTATCTTAAAAGTTAATAAATATGTGTCATTACGAACGTAGTTTACGGAGTGAAGTAATCTTTCTTTTATAAACTTGAATTTGGTCTAGAATATAGAGATTGCCGCAAAAACTTCATTTTATTACGTTTTTTCGCAATGACGTTTTAGTGAATGTAATTACTCAGACTTAGACCTAATTCTACTCAAACTTTGTTGTGTAAGACCTAAATAGCCTGCAATGTGCCTTAGTTTAGCTCTTTTGAAAATATCTGGATGGGTTTTTAGTAAATCGTCGTAACGTTCTTTGGCGGTTTTGTTTTGATAGTAAATTACTTTTTTACCTAAGGTTAGCATAATTTCGGTTACAAGAAGTCGCATGAAGCGTTCTACTTCCTTTGAATGACTTAAAATAGCTTCAAGTTGGTCATGAGAAATCGCTTTTACGGATGTTTCTTCAATAGCTTCTATAATTATATTACTCGGTTTCCTTTTGAAAAAACTGTAGGCTTCAGTAATAATCATTTGTTCACTTGAAAACCAATTGGTGACATCATTACCTTTTTTGTTATAGTAAAAACTACGAAGCATTCCCTTTTCAATGATAAAGAGGTAATTGCATATTTTTCCAGAATCAACTAAGATTTCATTTTTTTGGAAAGTGAATTGTTCTGAGTTTGCTAAAAGCGTTTGTTTTACTTCTGGAGTTATTAAAGAATCGTCAATTCTAATCATAGAATTATACTCCTAAAATTAGTTTAGCAATGGTAAAATAAATTAGAATACCAAAAATATCATTGCTTGTGGTGATAAATGGCCCTGTTGCAATTGCAGGATCAATTCCTCGTTTATCTAAAAATAACGGAATAAAAGTTCCGATTAACCCAGCTACAATTATCACTACAACCAACGAGACAGAAACGGCAAAAGAAGTTTGTAAGTCATTATTATAAAACCAAATAAAAATGAATAATACAATAGCTAAAGCCATACCATTTAAAGCTGCTAATAGCATTTCTTTTATTAAGCGTTTATTAATACTTCCTTTAACATCATCATTTGCCAAACCTTGAACAATAATTGCAGAAGATTGTACTCCAACATTTCCCGCCATCGCAGCAATTAATGGAGTAAAGAAAAATAGCACAGCATTTTCTTTAAAAGAATCTTCAAAACCACCCATAATTAGGAAAGCGCCAATTCCACCAATTAACCCTAGGAATAACCAAGGTAAACGTGCTCGAGTAAGTTGTAAAATAGTATCATCTGCTTCTACATCTTGGGTAATACCTGCCGCTAATTGATAATCCTTATCTGCTTCATCTTTAATAACATCTACAATGTCATCAATGGTAATTCGCCCAACTAATATACCTAGTTCATCTACTACTGGAATAGCTTCTAAATCGTATTTACGCATTTTATTAGCAACTTCTTCAGCGCTATCATGAACACTTACAAAATCAACTCTTGGGATATATACATCTGCGATTTTCGACTTAGTTGACGCCATTAATAAGTCTTTTAAAGATAATCGACCTTTTAATTTACCACTATCGTCAACTACGTAGATAGAATGTACTCTTGTAACTTCAGTAGCTTGCTCTCGCATTCGAGTAACACATCCTAATACCGACCAGTTTTCATTCACTTTTACCAATTCTTTGGCCATTAGTCCACCAGCAGAATTTTCATCAAAACGTAGAAGCTCAACAATTTCTTTAGCATGCTCTTCATCTTCGATTTGTAGCATTACTGCTTCTTTTCGCTCTTCAGGAAGTTCAGCTATAACATCGGCTGCATCATCAGTATCAAGCTCTTCAATTTCTTCGGCAATCTCTTTAGCAGACAATTGTTCTAGAATTTTTTCACGAACATCTATATCAACGTCCATTAAAACTTCAGATGTTGTTTCACTTCCTAATAAACGAATAATATAAACTGCATCATGAAAAGTAAGTTCGTCTAAAACTTCAGCAATATCAGCATGGTGAACATCTAAAAACAAATTAGAGAGGTCAGTATCTTTTTTATTTGCTATAAGATTAGAAACATTTTCAAGAAGTTCTGTTGTTATCTCTATCGCCATGACTTGCAATTTTATCTGTGAGTTCTATAAATTCCTGTACCGATAATTGTTCGGGACGCATCGCAAATATAGGGTCTTCTTTTAAGCTATTCGAAAGATTCAATGATTTTAAGCTGCTGCGAAGCATTTTTCTTCTTTGGTTGAATGCAGTTTTTACAACTCTTATAAATAATTTTTCATCAACAGGTAAAGTATAATTCTCTTTACGAATCATACGCATTACACCTGAATCAACTTTAGGAGGTGGATTAAATACAGTAGGAGGAACGGTAAATAGATATTCAACATCATAGAAAGCCTGTGCTATAACCGATATAATACCATACGCTTTACTTCCTTTTTTTTCTGCAATTCGTTGCGCAACTTCTTTTTGAAACATACCGGAAAACTCTGGAACAATATCTCTATTTTCAATAGCTTTAAATACTATTTGGCTTGATATATTGTAGGGAAAATTTCCAATAATCGCTAAAGGTTCTCCGTTAAATAACTGTTGCAAATTTTGTTTTAAAAAATCGCCTTCTATAATTTGGAATTTATCTTTAGAAGTGTCTAGTTTAATGTGTTCAACAGGAAAAGTTTCTTGTAAATAGGTCACGGATTCTGAGTCGAGTTCCAAGACAGTAACTTTAGGTTTTTTTTCTAAAAGATATTTGGTTAAAACACCCATACCTGGACCAATTTCCAAAACGTTTTCATAACCAGTTTCAGTTAATGTATCTGCTATTTTTTTAGCAATATTTTCATCTGTTAAAAAATGCTGACCTAAATGTTTCTTTGCACGTACACTCATACTGCAAAGATAGGAAGTTATATAGAGCTTTCTTTAAATAGTTGGTACGTATAATCTAATAATTCGGAATTTCCAGATTTTCCATGTCCAGGAATCACAAATTCTATGTCAGGAAATGTTTCCTTTATCTTTTGAATAGTGTTAGACCATTCGTTGATATTAGCATCCGCTAAATTACCCTTAGGAGCTTTTAAACTTTTAACTAAGCATCCTCCAAATAATGTTTTGTCTAAAGGGAAATAGGTAATCACGTTATCTTTTGTGTGTCCTTCTCCCATAAATGAAACATACACTTTGGTTTTGCCTAAATGGAATTCTTTGAATGAATTGAATGCGTTTTTAGGAATACTAGATTTGTTATTTTTTGCGAGTTCGATGGTTTTTTCAGTAGCGTAAGATTCTATATTAGCCTTGTGAAATTCATCAAGTGTATCTAAACAATCAACGTGAAAATGAGTTGGTACAATTGCAATAATTTCTGAATTGAGTTCAGATTGAATCCAAGTAATTAACTCAGTTGTGGCTTTCTTTCCAACAGGGGTATCAAAAATAATTGCTTTTCCATCGTGCTCCATAATTGCTCCATTACAAGGAACGTTACCAAAAGATGCTGTTTTTAAATAGGATGTATGTTGCCAAACATGCTTAGAAATCTTTGTGATTTTAATTGAATCAGAATTGTAGTTTTCTACTTCAACTTTACAACCTAATAGTAGAACTAAAAACAGAAAAGCAATTTTTTTCATATTTAGTTACTCGCAACTATAGGAAAAAACTCTTCAACAACTTTTAATTCCGTTCTAAAGGCAACCATTTTATCTGCAAAAAGTTTCATGCCATCAGAACGTAATTTTTCTGCGTCGTACTTGTAATAGTTGTCTAGATCTTCTCTAGTTTTTGCTGTGTATTGAACAGAGTAGGTAACTCCACCCATTTCTTCCTCTACAAGAACTTGAGTCATTTTAGCGCTAATAAACCTTCCAGTAGCTAATACTTCAGGGATATGAGATTGCATCCATGTTAACCATTCTTTTTCTACACTCTCATCAATATTAATCGTTACGTTGTATATATACATTCTTTCGTTTTATTCTATTTAAATAGAGTCGCCTCTTAATTTTCTAAATTTCTTCCTAGCATCAACCAAATAAATGCTAGATGGGTAATCAAAAATAATTTTTTGATAGTACTCTTTTGCTTTTTCTAAATCTTTTAGCTCGTTCGCATACAATTCTGCCATTAAATAATAAGCATCATCCGCTAAAATCCCTTGTTTGTCAATGTTAATAATTGCATTGTAATTTTCTATAGCTTTTGTATGTTGCCCTATTTTAACAAATAAATGTGCTTGTTTAAATAAGGCTTCATCTTCAATGGGTTGACCTTTGTATGTACTTAAAATATCGTTTAAAATTGATTGTGATTCTGCATTTTTATTTTGAAAAGCTAATAAGTCAGCTCTCGCATATTCTTTCAAGCCAGATGGAACACTATCTTTTGGTTGGTTATCAGAAATAATTAAAAATAGGTCAGCTGCATCATTTGCTATTAATTGAGTGGCAGATCCTTTTAAAACTTTTAACTGAGCCTTAGCCCATTTAAAATCGCTTTTAAAATAAGATGTTTGAGCTACTTTATATCTTGCTAGTTGACCTAATTCATGGTTTTTAAATTGAGTTTGAACCTGAGAGTAGTATATCAATGCTTTATTAAACAAACTTTGATATACGTGAACATCTGCCAGTTTTAACTTTACCCTTGCTTTTTGAAATTTACTTTGTGAAAAAGGAAGAGCTGTTTCAAGTACTTTTTTTGCTTCTTCAGGTTGATTTTTAGTAAAAGTTAGGTAATCTGCGTAGGCAATTTGAATTGAAAATGTATTACTATTAACACCAAATTCTTTGAATACAGCATTGAACTTTTGTGATACTTCTGGATCATTTTGTTTTACAGCTATCTGCAAATTCATCCGAATGGCATTAAACTTATCTCTTTGATAGTTGGTTTTTTCAATGGTAAAATCAAAGCATTTTTTGGCGGTATCATAGTCTCCATTATCAAAAGCAATTTCTCCTAGCTGATATATACTCACCAAACGATCATTATTTCTCGCATAGAGAGCTTTGTTTTGAATTAGAGCTTTTCCATAGTCTTTTTGTTTAATGAACAGCCAACGTAATAAATCATTCCAAACATCTTTTGGATTGCTAGCTGATTTTCTTAACAATGCCTTTTTGAATAGAATATTATTCTCATCTTCGCTATCATCAGAAATATATCTTGCACAATATCGCTTAACAATATTCAAATAATTATCGTTTTTATCTAGATAGTCTACGTATTCATTAAACATAAATTCAAAATCACCTTTTTCACCATATATTTGAGCAATTTGGAATTCGTAATGTGCGTTCGGATTAAAAGTTGATGTTTCTTTATAGGCTTTTATAGCTAAGTCTAATTTATTATAATCTTGAAATAGACGCGCAATAGTTCCACCATAACCCGGTTCTTTTGAGATGGAATTTAATGCCTTTTTATAAAATCGTTGTGCTTCTTTGGTGCTTTGTTGTCTTTCATAATTATAACCAAGCATTACGTTTAAAAAAGTAAGTTTTGGTTTTCTTCGAATTTTTTCTTCAAGTAATTTTTTTGAAGACTCAAATTGATTCGTTTCTTGATAACAACTAATTAGTCTTTGTAAATAAGTAGTATTATAAGGACTTCTATTGACTAAATCTTTATAAAGTTGAGTGGCTTTCTCATACTCACTATTTCTAAAATAATTCTCTGCTAAGGCAAAAGTACTGGACTGTGCTTGGGAAAAAGTGCTAATAATCAGCAGTATTAAGAAAATTATTCGAAATCTCATCAACCAAAAATAAGGAAGTTAAATGTTAAATTTTAATTAAAAGTGATGCTTTTTTTTGAGATTAGTGTAATGTTTTGGCACGGAATTTGTCTTATACATAGAAACTAATACAAATTTATTATGAAAAACGTAACGAAACAATACGAACTGTCAAGTAAGAAAGCAAAGGAGTTTATGAAAAACGGTCAAATAACACAGTATTTTGAAGCTTTGCTTGAAATGAATAAATATAAGAGATTAATGGTTGCTATTGCTGCCAATTAATATATACATTGTTTGAAGAAATCCAGTAACCAGCGGCGCGCACTGATTACTGACTTTTAAAACTTTTAATTTATAATATCAAAACCACAATAAGGGATTAATACCTCAGGTATTTTTATTCCCTCTTCGGTTTGATAATTTTCTATAATACCTGCTAGCACACGTGGTAAAGCTAAAGAACTTCCGTTTAAAGTATGTGCTAATTGGTTTTTACCTTCACTGTTTTTAAAACGTAATTTTAAGCGATTCGCCTGAAACGTTTCAAAGTTTGATGCAGAGCTAATTTCTAACCACCTTTCTTGAGCTGTTGAATACAATTCAAAGTCAAAAGTTAAGGCTGAGGTAAATCCTGTATCTCCTCCGCATAAACGTAAAATTCGATATGGTAATTTTAACTCCCTTAAAATTCCTTTGATATGTTCAACCATTCCGTTTAATGCATCATAAGAATTATCAGGATGTTCTATACGAACGATTTCAACTTTATCGAATTGGTGTAAACGATTTAATCCACGTACATGAGCTCCATAACTTCCTGCTTCTCTTCTAAAACATGGCGTGTATCCTGTTAAGGCAATTGGTAATTCATCTCCTTTTAACAAATCTCCACGGAATAAATTAGTAACTGGTACTTCAGCAGTCGGAATTAAATATAAGTCATCACCTGTAACATGATACATTTGACCTTCTTTATCTGGCAATTGTCCTGTTCCAAAACCAGATGCTTCATTTACTAGATGAGGAACCTGAACTTCTTTATAACCAGCAGCAATGTTCTTATCTAAAAAATAGTTAATTAAAGCACGTTGTAAACGAGCACCTTTTCCTTTATAAACAGGAAAACCAGCACCAGTAATTTTTGCGCCTAAATCAAAATCAATAATATCATATTTTTTAACTAGCTCCCAGTGAGGCAAGGCTTTTTCACCTAAATCAGGAATTGTTCCCTCTCTAAAAACTTCTTCGTTATCGTCTTCGTTTGCTCCAGCTGGAACAGAAGTATGCGGAACATTAGGGATTTGGTACAAAAGCTCTTGTAATTTATCGGTTACAGCATGTAACTCTTCAGTTAAAGCTTTTGACTTATCCTTTAATTGCCCAGTTTTTTCTTTTAAGATGTTTGCTTTTTGAACTTCACCAGATTTAAATAAGCCTCCAATTTCCTTGGATAATTTATTCGATTCTGCAAGTGTTTCATCTAATGAAACTTGAGTAGACCTTCTAGTTTCATCGGCTTCTAATACTTGATCAAGTATTTCTTCAGCATTGGCAAAATTTCTTTTTGCTAATCCGTCCAAAACAGTTTGTTTGTTTTCTCGAATAAATTGAACTTGTAACATGATGTTTAAAAATTTAAGCGACAAAGATAAAATAAGCGCTACACTTAAACAACGTGTATTTATATATTATTACGAATGTATTCTAATGAGTCTTTTTTGTCTTGTTTTATTTGTTCGGTAAGAATATACAAAGAATCAAATTTTTGTTCTTCTCTTAGAAAATATAAAAGTTCAATAACAAGTGATTTACCATATAAATCTTGAGAGAAGTCAAAATAATTAACTTCAATAGTTTGATGATTTCCGTTTAAAGTGGGCCTGTTTCCAATGTTCATCATTCCATAGTAAACATTATTATCAATTGTAGATTTCACAACATAAACTCCCGCCTTAGGAATTAATTTATAATTTTCTTCAACTGCAATATTCGCGGTAGGAAAGCCAATTTTTTTTCCAATTTTTTTCCCATCTACTACTTTTCCTTTCAAGGTAAAATTATAACCTAAATAGTTATTAGCGGTTTTTAATGCACCCTCTTTAAGAGCTCTCCTTATTTTGGTTGAACTTACAGCAACTGAATCTATATCTTGAGCAGGGATTTCTTGTACTTTGAAATTGTATATATAGGAATACTCCGTAAGTTGTTCGATATTGCCTTCTCGGTTTTTTCCAAAATGATGGTCATATCCTATAATTAGTTTTGAAACTCTAAGTTGATTTACCAGAATATCTCTTACGAAATCCATAGCTGATAATCTTGAAAACTCTCTGCTAAAAGGGTGGATTATTAAATAATCTAATCCTGTTTTTTCTAGAAGATTAATGCGTTCATCAATGGTATTAATTAACTCAATCGACGCATCTTTTTGTAATACCATTCTAGGATGAGGGAAAAATGTAAGTAAGGCTGATTTTTTATTATTATCAGATGCTTGTTTCACCAAATCTTTTACAATTTTCTGATGACCAATATGAACACCGTCAAATGTACCAATAGTTACATACGTTTCATGAGTAGGTGTAAAGTCAAAAATTGAATGGACTGTCTCCAAATTGAATTAATTTTTAGGCAAATTTACAAGTTAAATTATCAAAAATATATTATAGAACATAAAATGTGATAATCATAAAAAAAAGGTGTGTTTAATGTGTGAATAGTAATAAAAACTGACAAAATATTTTATGAATGAAAAAAAATTGTATTTTGCGATATAGTTAACAAATTATTTACATTATGATAAAAAAGTTATTATTGGCTGCGTTTACACTGTTTTGTAGCTCATTAATGATGGGGCAAACTACTGTTACAGGAACAGTAAACGATGCGACACTTGGAGGTCCTTTACCTGGGGCCGACATTAAAGTTTCTAGAAAGTCTGTTGGTACAAATACTGACTTCGACGGAAAATTTACACTAACTGTTACGGATACACCACCTTTTACAATCGAAATTTCTTCGTTAGGGTATCAAACTGTAACTGTAGAAATTACTAAAAATAATCAAGTTGTAGAAGTGGCTCTTAAAGAGAACGCTACTGCTTTAGATGAAGTTGTAATTTCAGCATCTAGAACACCAGAACGAGTTATGGAATCTCCCGTAACTATCGAAAGGTTTGATTCTAGAGCTATCAAGAACACTTCTGCTCCGTCTTTTTATGATGGGTTAGAAAATTTAAAAGGGGTTGACATTAACACAAACAGTTTAACCTTTAAGTCTGTAAACACAAGAGGTTTTGCAACTTTTGCAAATACACGTTTTATGCAGTTAGTTGATGGAATGGATAATTCTTCACCTGCATTAAACTTCGCATTAGGAAACTTATTAGGTTTATCTGAGTTAGATGTGAAGAGTGTAGAATTACTTCCTGGTGCATCTTCTGCTTTATATGGGGCAAATGCATTTAACGGTATTATGTTTATGAGAAGTAAAAATCCTTTTAATGATCAAGGAGTAAGCTTTGTTTTTAAAACAGGTTTAACAAATCAAGAGGCTGCTGGAAGCAACGAGTTTTACGATACTAGTATTCGTATGGCTCATACTTTTGATGATTACTTTGCTGCAAAAGCGACTTTATCTTATTTAAAAGGTACTGAATGGTTCGCTACTGATGATAGAAACACATTCAATGGAGAATATGCTGCTGGTACTAGAGATTCTGATATTAACTATGATGGATTAAACATTTATGGTGATGAGGTTTCTACAAATATTAGAGGTGTAGCTCAGGTTTTAGAAGGATTAGGATTAATTCCTTCAGGTGCTTCTGCTTTAGTTCCTAGTGTGAACGTAAGTAGAAATGGATATGCTGAAAGAGATTTAATGGATTATGATGCAAGAAGTATGAAATTTGGAGCTTCTATGCACTATCGTCCTTGGGGTAACGATCGTTTAGAAATTATCTGGAATTCTAAATTTGGTAGAGGTAATACTATCTATCAGGGAGCTAACCGTTACTACATTAAGGACTTCTTTATGGAGCAACACAAATTAGAATTCAGAGGAAAGTATTTCTTCGTAAGAGGTTATATGACAGCTGAAGACGCTGGTAATTCTTATGACTCAAGATTTACTGCGATTAACTTAAACAGAAGTTGGAAAGATGATCAAACTTGGTTTGGAGAGTACGTTGGAGGTTATTTAGGAGCTGTTTTAGGCGGTGCTACCAATGATGCTGCACACAACATAGCTCGTACGACTGCTCAACAAGGAGCACTAGTTCCTGGTACTGCTGAATTCCAAAATGCTTTTAATCAAGTTATCAATGACCCAGATTTAAGTACTGGATCTAAATTCCAAGATCAATCTCAAATTCGTCACGTTGATGCAAACTTAAATTTAAGTCCTTACATCGATTTTGCTGAATTCCAAGTTGGTGGATCATACAGAGAGTATTCTTTACGTTCTAGAGGAACAATTTATACTGATTTTGATGGGCCGATCGATTATGACGAGTTTGGTATATATACTCAAATGCAAAAGAAGTTTTTAGATGACAGATTAAAGTTTACTGGATCTGTTCGTTATGATAAGGCTCAAAATTTTGATGGAAACTTCTCACCAAGAGTATCTTTAGCATATGCTGCAGGAGAGACTAAAAACCATAACTTTAGAGCTTCTTTCCAAACAGGTTTTAGAAACCCAACTACTCAAGATCAATATATTGGTTTAGATGTAGGTAGAGCATTCTTAGTAGGTTCTGCTCCTGATAACTTAGATAGATATAATACACCAAACATTGCATTAAGTGGTAATGGTGCTGCTTTAGCAGGTGCTGCTTCTGTATCTTTATCGGGTAGATCAGCTTATGAAAATGCATTCTCTTCAACTTCAGTTCAGGACTTTGTGGCTGGAAATGTTGCTGCACCAGTAAAAGCAGATGTTGGTTTAGTAAAGCCAGAAAAGGTTACTGCTTATGAAGTTGGATACCGGGGTGCAATTCCAACTGGAGATAATAAATTAAGTGTAGACTTAAGTGTTTACTACAATGATTACCAAGATTTCATTGCAAATGAGGTAGTTGTAGCTCCGTTATATGGGCAAGCAGACTTATCTGATACTGCTCCAATTGGTCCTGGAGGATCTCAGGTTCCAGTTGCATTAGCAGCTTTAGCAAATGGAGATTTTACTACATTTAATGCATATACAAACTCTAGTGCAGACATTAGTTCTTATGGTACAACAATCGGATTAAACACTAAGGTATTTAATGGTTTCAATGTTGGTTTAAACTATACATGGTCTAAATTTGATTTTGATCAAGCTTCTGATCCTGATTTTGAGGCTGGTTTCAATACGCCAGAGCATAAAGTTAAGTTTCAATTCGGACACACAAATCTTTTCGAAAACTTTGGTTTCAATGTTAATGTAAGATGGCAAGATGATTACTTATGGGAATCTACTTTCCACGATGCTGTAATTGATGCCAGAACGGTTATAGATGCTCAAATGAACTATAAGATTCCTTCGATTAAATCTGTATTTAAAATTGGAGGAGCTAACTTAACAGGTCAAGAATACTTCAGTGCTCCTGGAGTTGGTGCTATTGGTTCTCAATACTATATTTCTTGGACAATTAATAACTAAAAGATGAAAAAAATGAAATTTAAATATAGCTGGTTACCAATTGCTTTATTGTGGTTAACAGCATGTGATATAAATAATGAATTAGAGGCTATTCCTGAAGTTGAAGCTCCTGTTGTACAAGTTGATGCTACCGGATTAGATTTATCAAATTATGTTGCGGTAGGTGCTTCGTTTAGTGCTGGATTTACTGATAATGCATTATTTATCGCTGCACAGGAAAATTCTTTCCCAAATATTATTAGTAAAAAGTTTCAATTAGCAGGTGGTGGAGATTTTGTTCAACCATTAATGAATGATAATGTTGGAGGATTATTATTTGGTGGAACTATGATTCAAGGTCCAAGATTATTCTTTAACGGAAGCGGACCAGCATCATTAGCTACATTAGGAGCGGTTCCTACGACTGAGGTAACTACAAAATTACCAAGTAATTTAAATAACTACGGTATTCCAGGAGCAAAGAGTTATCATTTTGTTGCCGCTGGTTATGGTAGTGTAAATGCTGTTCCATTAGGTCAAGCTAATCCTTATTTCGCTAGAATTTCTTCAAGTGAAACTGCTACAGTTTTAGGAGATGCAGTTGCAAATGCTCCTACATTCTTCACGCTTTCTGAAATTGGAGGAAATGATGTTTTAGGGTATGCCTTAGGTGGTGGAGCTGGTGTAGATCAAACTGGAAATCCTAATGCTGGTTCTTATGGGTCTGCGGATATTACAGATCCAGGTCTTTTCAAACAAATATTTGATGGGATGGTTGAGACTTTAACGTCAAATGGAGCAAAAGGAGTGGTAGGTAATATTCCTTACATTACATCTTTAGCGCACTTTACAACGGTTCCTTACAATCCATTAGACCCAACAACAAATGCTGAGTTAGCTGGACAAATTCCGTTATTAAATAATGTTTTTGGAGCGATTAATCAAATTTACGCTGGAGCAGGGCAACCTGAAAGATCGATAGTTTTCTCGACAGACGGACCAAACGCAATGGTTATTTATGATGAAGATGCTACGGACTTGTCTGCGGCTATTACTGCTACTTTAGGTGCTAGTCCAACATTTGTGCCTTTTGTTCAGTCATTAGGTTTACCGGCTGCTGCTGCGCCATTAGTTGCTCAATTATTAGGACAACAATACGGAAAGGCAAGATCGGCTACAGAAAATGACTTATTTGTTTTAACTAGTAGTGCAGTAATTGGTACTGTCGATACAGATGCTGCTGCTGCTTTAGTTGCGCAGAGTGGTGGATTATTACCTGCAACGTTAGCTGGACAGTTTTCTGCAAATGGTATTACATTACCTTTAGCAGATAAATGGGTGTTAACACCTCAAGAGCAAAACAATATTAAAGTAGCGACTGATGCCTATAATGTTACGATTAAAGCTGCTGCCGATAGTAAAGGTTTAGCTTTTGTTGATTTCAATGCTATTTTACAAGAGGCTGCTACTAGTGGATTAAACTTTGGAGATTTTACTATGACTACCAACTTAGTTACAGGTGGATTAGTGAGTTTAGATGGAGTTCACTTAACTGCTAGAGGTTACGGATTAATGGCTAACGAGTTTTTAAAAGCAACTGATGCTACTTATGGAAGTAACTTTACATTAGCTACGGATGGGTTAGCTAATCCAAATGATTTACCAACAAACTATTCACCAATGTTGAGGTAGATAGTTTTAATAATATCATAATGTGAAAAGGTTGGGGTAATTCCCAACCTTTTTATTTTTCTTCCTTTTTATTTTCAATAATATATTTTTTATACTTTCCATCTCTATACCTATCATATATAAAGATAGGCATTAAAATGAATGACATGTACATAACTCCCAGTCCCATTACTATCTGAGCTTTTTCATGTTGTGTGTTTAAAAGATATATTCCAACAATCATCCAGATTAGAAAGATGATAAATAATATTTTTAGTAAATTCTTCATTTCTTATTATTTGTCACAAAAATATAAATCCTGTTAATAGATTACTAACAGGATTTATAAGTTTATTTAAAGAGTGTTTTTTTACATTTTCATTAACCAAGCACGCATATCAACCTCTTGCTTAATAATATCTCTTAAATCGTCTATTTTGACACGTTTTTGCTCCATCGTATCTCTATGACGAATAGTAACTGTATTATCCTCTAATGTATCATGATCTACAGTAATACAGAAAGGAGTTCCTGCTGCGTCTTGTCTTCGATATCTTCTTCCTACTGCGTCCTTTTCATCATAAGCTACACTAAAATCCCATTTTAAATCATCAATAATCTTACGTGCGATTTCAGGAAGACCATCTTTTTTCACTAAAGGTAAAACTGCGGCTTTAGTTGGTGCTAATACTGCTGGTAATTTTAATACAGTTCTCGTAGTTCCGTTTTCAAGTTCTTCTTCTTGTAATGAGTTTGAGAAAACAGCTAAGAACATACGGTCTAAACCAATTGATGTTTCTAGTACATATGGGACATAACTTTTATTCTCCTCATGATCGAAATATTGTAATTTCTTTCCTGAGTACTCTTCGTGAGCTTTTAAATCAAAATCTGTACGAGAGTGAATTCCTTCTAATTCTTTGAATCCGAATGGGAATTTAAACTCAATATCAGCAGCAGCATCAGCATAATGGGCTAATTTTTCATGATCGTGAAAACGGTAATTGTCTTCTCCTAAACCTAACGATAAATGCCATTTTAAACGAGCTTCTTTCCAGTGTTTATACCATTCTTGTTGGGTTCCTGGTTTAATAAAGAATTGCATTTCCATTTGTTCAAACTCACGCATTCTGAAAATGAATTGTCTGGCTACAATTTCATTTCTAAAGGCTTTTCCTGTTTGTGCGATTCCGAAAGGAATTTTCATTCTTCCTGTTTTTTGCACATTTAAGAAGTTTACAAAAATACCTTGAGCTGTTTCAGGACGTAAATATACTTTTGTAGAACTATCGGCAGAAGCACCTAATTGAGTTCCAAACATTAAGTTAAACTGTTTAACTTCGGTCCAATTTTTTGACCCTGAAACAGGACATACAATTCCTAAATCTTCAATTAGTTGTTTAAAACCAACTAGATCATTTTCTTCTTGAACTCTCGTTAATTCAACAGTAATTTCATCGATCTGCTTTTGGCGGCGAAGAACGTTAGGGTTTGTCGATCTAAATTCGTTTTCATCGAAATCATCTCCAAAACGTTTTTTAGCTTTCGTTATATCTTTGATGATTTTTTCATTGATTTTTTCTCTAAAATCTTCAACCAAAACATCCGCTCTATATCTTTTCTTAGAATCTTTATTATCAATTAATGGATCATTAAATGCATCAACGTGACCTGAAGCTTGCCAAGTTGTCGGGTGCATTAAAATAGCGGCATCAATACCAACGATGTTTTCGTTCATTTGTACCATTGCTTTCCACCAATAATCTCTAATATTCTTTTTTAACTCAACTCCATTTTGAGCGTAATCATAAACAGCACTAAGCCCATCATATATTTCAGATGATTGAAAAATATAACCGTACTCTTTAGCGTGTGAAATAACCTTTTTAAATTGATCTTCTTGTTTTGCCATAATACTGCAAAAATATAATATGGTTTGAATTTATTGTAGTCTAAAAACAAAAAAGTGAAGAAATTACATTCTTCACTTTTTATTGATGTGTTTTTTGCGAATTTTATCTTAGTTTTAACTGAGTTCTCGCTGAAAATACTCCGTCGACATATGCGTTCACAGTATAAGTACCTTTTTTAATATCATCGCGATTAACTAGAATTAAAGACACAACTCCTAGTCTATTATTATCATAGTTAGCAAACATATTGTCGCTATAGAAAACATTTGAACCGTCTTTAATGTCTTTATTTCCTTTAGAGGCGACAACTTTTTTCTCCTCATCTAAAATCTGAATTAGTATTTCTTTTTTCCCCGGACTCGTTACGGGATTTGCTAATAAATCGAATTTAACTCTAAAAGCATCTGTTCTTCTAGATCTAGAAGTACTTGTTAATTTTCCGCTACTACGTTCTTTCATCGCTTCAGCAACTATGTTGCTAACTTTAATTATACCAGCGATATCGACCTTAGCTTTTAATTGAGCTTGTCTTTTTTGGAGTGTGATGTTTTTACGTCTTAGATTTTTTTGAGATTCCTCATTTTCATCCAATTGTTGTTTTACAACAATATTTTCTTGAAGCAATTCATAATTTTGTTTGTTTAATGAGTCTACTTGAATAAATAATCGTCTGTTTTCACGCTCCAGTTTAACGATTTTTCTAGAGTATTTTACAATTAAATTATAGTTAGATTTCTCAAGGTTTTTGATAGAATCTCTTAGTAAAATTATTTTATTTATCTCTTTTACTAAGCGTTGCGATAAGTCCTTATTCTTAACATTTACATTTTTATAATCCTCGATTATTTCATCTAATTCTGCTTGAAGTTCTATTTTTTGTTCAGAGAATGCATCTTCAAGTTTTTGATAATCACTATTTAATTTAAAGGAATAAACAATCAATAATATGACCAATGCCGCAATTAAGTATTTAAAACCGCTGGGTTTAATGGTAATTTTAGAGCTCATTATATTGCTAATATTGGGGTTTAACTTTACACGTACTTTAACTAATAATTCATATTAGAGCAGGGGGAAAGCTTAATAACTTAAGCTACATTTTTTTGAATTTAATCAAAAAATTGGTTTCCAAAGATAATATATTATTACAATAGTTAATAAAAACTTAAAAGAATATACAAATCAAGTTGTTTTTACTAATAACTTATTGATAAGAAAATTATTATAATAATATCTCTGCAGTTTTTCAATATTTAGCAATAAATCGAGTGATATATTGATTTTTTATTTTTTGTTATGATTCATGAAAGATGCGATTTCAAGAACATTTTGCTTATTTAAAGAGGAATAAAATATAGAAAGCATTCCGTTTTTCGAAGAATTGCAATTTGGAGTTTTTTCTTCGTTTCCTTTAAAAAACGCTTCAATAGAGTATTGTCTTAAAAAGGTTAAATTTTTTGAAGAGCTATGAATACTATCAAGTTTAAAGCATGTATTGTTGTCAATTACTGTTACACTATCAATATTAATTTTTTTTGTTGCCTGTAGAGCAATACTAAATTTAACACATGGTTTGTGTGTTTTTACGTCAGAGTATATAATTTTTCTTTTAGCACTCATAACTTTCAAATCGTTTTGACAACTTGAAGCTATAAAAAGACTAAACAAAATGAAATAGGAGGTTTTCATTTTTAAGTTATTTAAAGAAACCTAAGAAGCTAGAGTTATTAACATTGATGGGGGCTTCTTAGGTTTGGATTATTATATAAGAGCGAATGGTTGCATGTAATTTGAACTGTTGAAGTTTTAAATATTCCATGTATGAGGGTAATTATTTCGCTTTATATGGCTATTAAACAGACTTCCAAAAAAATACCCTACTTTTTGATAAAAAAAAATTAAGTTTGCTTTCTATGAAGCATGAAGAATCAATATGCAAACCTAAAGTGTTTGAAGACATTTTTGATAATCATTCTGAGGGGCTTAGAAATTATTTGTATTACAAATCTGGCGACATGCATTTGGCAGAGGATTTGGTGCAAGAAAGTTTTGTAAAGCTCTGGAAAAGTTGTGCTAAAGTTTCAATAGCAAAAGCTAAATCGTTTTTGTTTACAGTTGCTAGTAATTTGTTTTTAAATGTTGTTGCGCATAAAAAAGTTGTACTAAATCATCAAAAACAAACTCCGAAGCAATACACTAAAGAAACTCCAGAATTTATTTTAGAAGAGAAAGAGTTTATGGATAAATTACAAAATGCTATCGCTGATTTATCTGAAAAGCAAAGAGAAGTTTTCTTGTTAAATAGAATAGATAAGAAAACTTACACGGAAATTTCCGAAATTGTTGGGATATCTGTAAAAGCTGTGGAAAAGAGAATGTCACTAGCTCTAAAAAGTCTTAGAGAGAAAATTGAATTACTATAAAGTAGGGTAATTTGCTAGTAAACTGTTTTTTAATAAAAAGTACAAAGCATAATTATGAAGGAAGCATACGATGATACTTTTTTGGCTCGATGGATTGATAATCAATTGAGTGACTCTGAATTGGATGAGTTTAAAACCCATCCAGATTACTTGTTGTATAAAAGAATAGCTACAAAATCTAAGGAATTAAGTACACCTGATTTTGATAAAAATCAATTATTTTCTAGAATTCAAAAGGAAGTAAATGCTCCAAAAAAGAATAAAGTAAAACCTTTGTATAAGGTTGCTTCTATCGCAGTTGCGGCATCTGTTGCAATTGTTTTTGGGCTACTTTATTTATATAACGCACCAACGATACATACTACAGATTTTGGAGAACAAATGGCAGTCCATCTTCCTGATGGTTCTGAGGTAATGTTAAACTCTAAATCAGAGATTTCTTTTAGTGAAAGAAATTGGGTCATTAGCAGAAATGTTGAGTTAAAAGGAGAAGCGTTTTTTAAAGTTGAAAAAGGAAGTAACTTCACGGTAAACACCAGGACAGGAAATGTATCGGTTTTGGGAACACAATTTAATGTTACAACAAATGACGATTTAATTGAGGTTAGTTGTTATGAAGGAAAAGTAAAAGTTGAATCTCAAGAAAAAGAAGTATTTTTAACCAAAGGAAAAGCTTTTAGAAATATAGATGGCGTTTCTGAAGAATGGGAGTTTAAAAATACAGAGCCTAGTTGGAAGAATGGAGAAAGTTCTTTTACAAGTATCTCTTTAAAATATGTGATAAAAGCAATCGAGAATCAATACAGTGTTAACATAAGCGCTAAAGGAGTAAATTTAGATAATAAGTTTACCGGAGCATTTACACATGAAGATTTAAACATTGCATTAGAAACAGTATTCAGACCCCTGCAAATTAAAGCTACCATTTTAGAAAAAAATAAGATTATATTGGTTGAAGAATAAATGGGTTTTAGTCAAGTTCGCATTGTTATTTTTTTTGCTCTTTTATTGACGGCTGGCCTTCATTCTCAAACAAAAGAAAATGTAGTTCCACTAAAACAAGTTATATTAAAAATAGAAGAGCAGTATCAAGTGAAATTTTCATATTCTGATGAAGTAATTCATAATAAGAATATTGAAAATTTTTCTGCTGAATTACCACTTGATGAGTTGTTGAAAAATCTTGCGAAACAAACCAATCTATTATTTAAGCAAACTACAAATCGATATATTTTAATCCTTGAAAAAAACATCAATTCTGATAAAACTATCTGCGGTTATGTTATAGATAAGTATTCTAAAGAACCTATTGAAGGGGCGAGTGTTTATGTAAAAACTAAGAGTATTGGAACCATTACTAATTATGATGGTTATTTTGAGCTAAAAGAAGTTTCAAAGGAAGATGAGTTATTAATAACTTATTCAGGTTATAAAACTATAGCCGAGATTGTTTCTCTTGTTACTGCGAGTTGTAATACTTATGAAATTGAAGAGTATTCTTCTAAGTTAGATGAAGTTTTAATCAATAGTTACTTGGTTAATGGGATTACCAAAAACAAAGACGGTTCTATAGCAATTAAGCCGCAACAAAGAGAAATTTTGCCAGGGTTAACCGAGCCGGATGTATTGCAGAGCATTCAGTTATTACCAGGAGTTTTAAGTCCAAATGAAACTTCATCAGGTTTACACATCAGAGGAGGAACACCAGATCAAAACTTGGTTCTTTTCGACGGAATTCGAGTATACAATCCAGCGCATTTCTTCGGTATGATTTCCGCTTTTAATCCTTATATAATTGATGAAGTAAATGTTTTAAGTGAAGGAGTAGGAGCGCAATATGGGAATCATGTTTCTGGTGTAATTGATATTCGAACTAAATCGAAAGTAGCAAATAAAACCAAAGCGAGTTTAGGTACCAATTTAACACACGCAGATGCTTTTTTAGAAATGCCATTATGGGATAAAGCTTCAATATTAATTTCTGGAAGACGCTCGTTATCGGATATTTTTGAAACCTCTACTTTTCAAAGTCTAGCGAAAAAAGTGTTCCAGAATACTATTATCGATCAAAATGAAAAAAACGATGTTGATCAGGTTTTTGATAAAAACAATAAGTTTTATTTTCTTGATTTTAACACGAAACTAATCTTCGATATTGGAGAAAAAGACCAGTTGATGATGCATCAATTATTTGTAAGTAATAAGCTTGATTATCGCTTCGGATTAAGTGATGGTACTTTTTTACAAAACGATAAATTAGATGTCGAGAATTTAGGTTTAGGTGCTAACTGGACTCGAAAATGGAACAATAATGTAACCCAAGAAACAAGTCTTTATTTTTCGGATTACGAATTAGACTATAATTTTATAGGTGAACAAAATGTTGATCCTGTTTTTTCGCAATCTTCAATTAAGAAAAACTCTATAAAAGAGTTTAATTTTAAAACTGGGGTAAATACAAATTTGAACCAGTATAATCAATTAGGTTTTGGTTTTGAGTTAATTAATAATGATGTAAGTTATAATTTAGGGAGAACGTACTCTTTTTCCCCTGAGAGCGATTATAATATCGAAGAGGCTAGTTCCAGCACTATTTATGCGCTTTATGGAAATTACAAGTTCGATAAAGAAGATAAAGTAAACATCAATGTAGGATTAAGAAACACTTACTTTTCTTTGGAGAATACATTCTTTGTTGAACCAAGGTTATACGCACAAGTGAAGTTATTTCCGTCGTTATGGGTGAACTTTTCCTACGAAAAAAAGCAGCAAAACATCAGTCAGTTAATAGAGTTTTCTACGAATGATTTTGGGCTAGAGAATTATGTATGGAGTTTATCAAACAAAAATGAAATTCCAATTTTAAATTCCGATCAAGTATCAACTGGATTTGTATTTAAAAAGGATAGTTGGATGTTAGATGTAAATACTTTTTATAAAACAATTGATGGGTTGACATCTCTTGCCAAAGGTGTTGCTACAAATGCTAATATTACGGCGAATGGGAGCAGTGTTTCAAAAGGAATTAACGTGTTGCTTAAAAAACAATTTACCAATTACACTTCTTGGGTGAGTTATAGTTTTGGAGATACTACGTTTGAGTTTCCTGAAACCAATGATGGGAAGCCTTTTTCTGGAAGTAATGATATTACACATCGCTTTAGGTGGTCCAACAGTTATGAAGTCGGAAATTTTGATTTTTCTCTAGGTTGGGTATATCGAACTGGGATTCCTTTTACAGAAGTTATCGAAACTAATAATAACGGAACACAAGAGTTTTCTTTCGGAGATGTTAATGGAAGGCGTTTGGATAGTTATCAAAGACTTGATTTTTCTTCTACTTATAAATTTAATATCTCAAGAGATAAAAAATGGAAAGCTAAATTAGGTGTTTCTTTTCTGAATATTATTGATAGAAGTAATACACTACAAAGAAACTTTTTTCTTACTAGAGATCAAGACTCAAATATTATTTTAGGAACTACCGATACAGTTTCCCTTGGCTTTACACCAAACGTTATGTTTCGAATTATTTATAATTAATCGTATCTTCTTTTTAATTGCAGTTAATTTAAAGCTTAATCTATCCAAATTAATTGCTTAGCGTAGTGCTTCCATTTTTCATTCGATTTTTTTAATAAGAACAAACTTCCTGAAGCTATGCTTTCTCTGTAAATAAGAGCATAGTTTTTGTCAATAGAAAACAACGGAATCGAATAACTTAATCTGTTTTTATTCGAGTTAAAAAAACTTGACTCTATCAGCTGTTTCCAATTATTAATTTTATTTTGGTTTAGTTGGCAATGCATAAATTCAAAGTCTTTGTCATTAAAAAAACTTGTAAAATCAATAATATCCTTTTCGGATTTAATTTCAATTTTTGTCATCATTGAAAGGGCTTCAGGTTTTAAGAAAATCTCAAGAGTTTCTTTTGAAATTGTTCGATTCAAGACTTTATGATCTATAACATTATCAAACGAATCCTTTTGCGTGATTAACTCTTGCTTTATAAGCTCTTTAATGAGTTCAATATCTTTACAGGTTTTAAAGTTTTTTTGTTCTTGAGCTTTACAAGAAACTAAAGACGTTAAAATAAAAACGAATAGTAGGATTTGAACTTTATATAGTTTCAAAATCATAGAATTTAGATGTATTAAAATATTTTGCTTATTATTCAATCCATATGCTTTTAGAGCATTTATATATCCATTTGTTTTGTTTCTTTATCAACAAACTAAAAGAACCTCCATAACGTCCTTTTTGATAGTATATGGCAGCTTTATTTTCCCTAAAAAGAATTGGGTAAGAAATGAAAGAGGCTTTTGAATGTTCTCTTTTAGTTTTAAAGCCAATTTTAGGATATAGTCTCTTTAGGTTTACCTTTTTTAAATCCTTGATTTTTTCCTTTATATATTTTATTTCTTCTTTTACAATAACCTCTTTGCCGTCAATACATAATTCAAAATCAAAAGAATTTAGATTTATAAAGGTTCCTAAACTTTGATCCAAATCTTGATTTATAGTCTTGTAGTAAATAGATTCTTTCTTGGATAAAAGGGATAAAATTTCTTCTATATCATTATTAGTGTTATGTTTTTTATATGAAGAACAGTTAAATAAAAAAAATAGTAGGAAGAGAAAATTAATCATGTTTTTAACCTTTGATATTGGGTCTTGAGTGTGTTTCATTTTGTATTATGTTGCTCAATTCTTAGATATAACATTAGGATATGGAATTTGGGAAAGTAGAAGTCTTATTCATATCAGTTTGATTTAAAGATATAAAAACATTTTAGATAGTTAATAAGAAGAGTGTTTAAGTGATGCTGATTGAGTAGATAAAACTAAAAAATCCTCTAAGAAATAATCTTAAAGGATTTTGTTGTGACCTCGGCAGGATTCAAACCTGCAACCTCTTGAGCCGTAATCAAGTGCACTATTCAGTTATGCTACGAGGCCGTTTTTGCGGATGCAAATATAAATCATTTTTCTTAACTGTAAAACTATTTAGAAATTTCTTTCTGAAAAATATCTAATGAGTCCTTCGCTTTTTCATAATCTTCTTCATTAATTAATAAATCAACTGACTGACCTAGAGGTCCAAAACCAGCTAACCTACTTGACTCTTTATTGTCTTTTATTATTGATGAAATACCTATTTCATCTAAGATATAAGCTAATCTATTTACTAAAATAGAAGTTCCTGAATATAATTTTATATGATTACTCATAACACATTGTATTTTAATTAATCTAAAGAATTCATTGTTACAAAAGCTCTCCAACCAATTATGGCTAATTGAAATTTAGAGGCTTTAGAAATATCTAACTGTTTTTTGGTAAACGATGGTAAAACAGTTTTATTGATCTTGGCTAATGCCTTAAAAAGTTGTTTTTTCATTATCGTCTGATATACTCAAATATAATGAAAATTGAGTAAAAGTGATGAGTTAGCAGCTCACCACTTTGTGTTTCTTTTTCTGGTTTTCTTTTCTTTCGTTTTTCTACTTTTTCTTTTCAATCATTTTTTTAGCCAATTCAGCACCGATTAATGATTGTAGCAAATTCCCACTGTTCTTATTTCCTGTGCTACCTTCAATATAAGTTGTCGGTAGTTTTAAATCTTTCAATTCCTTAGCAACTCCCACTGCAGTTTTATATTCCCATTCAGCTTTTTCTTGAGGTGTAAGTCCTGCACCCACTAATCGCTGATTTTCATATGCCTGCGCGTCCGCAGCTAATTTTTTACTTTTTGCTTTAAATTGTTCAACTTCATATTGTTTCTTTTCCTTTATTAAGTTGAACTCTGCAACTTTTGCTTCCGTTTCAGCAGCAATTGTTTGTTGAATTTGGGCTTTTTCTAGTCTAGCTCTTTCTTTTGCTTTTTCTGCTTCTCCTTTTGCTTTTTCTTTTTGCGCACGGTAAAACTCTCTTTCAGCTTGTTGTTTTTCTAATTGCGTTTGAGCAACTTCTTCTTTTTGCAATTGTAATCTGTTATCGAAAGTTTCTTCCCAATCAATTTCTGTAACTACGGCTTGAACTACAGTTAAACCATATGATTTAAGCGAGTTTCCTTTCACACGGACTGGTTCACCATCTTTCATTTTTATTCTGAATCTTTTTTGACGAGATTCTTTATTAGGAATAGTTCTGGTTACAGTGCTATCTCCAATAATTTCTGGTTTTTGATTCTCTACATACTCTTCAAGTACATACATTCCGTTTTCTAATTGATCTTGAAAATACCTATCGAAATCTGCAGCCTGACCAGAGATATAATCTTGAGCAGCCATTAACTTACAGGTGTTTTTAATAGATTGATCGATGTTTGGAATAATTCTCGATCTGATTAAATTCTTTTCTGTTTTATTTCTGTCTGCAACCGATAAGAATTGCTTTTCATCTGATATATCAATGCTAATCACAATAGATGTCGCAATCTTTCCTTTTACAGCGTCGTTAAATTCCCATTGACGAGATTTATCTACGTAAGCATACTGACTTTGGTCTCCTAATTGACCTTTTTGGTTCGGAATTACATATTTTACTGGGATTTCGAACTGAATAGGAATTAACCTTCCCCACATCTTAGTTTTTAAACCTTGTTGAAATACTGCTTTTTGGCCTCCCCAAGGGTATTGAACTGCGTAAGCCGTACCTGGTTCCGCATAGAAGAACATTCCTGATACAATGCTCATTAATACACCTACGATAATTGCGGTCAAACTCTTTTGAGTTGTCAGCCAATCTAAATTCTTGTTTTTTTCTAAGAAAGGTTTTATAACAATTGACGCAAGGCCTAGTAGGATTATTAAAATTCCAAAAAATGTTAGCATATATATTTAGTTTTTAAAAGTTGATATTAAAAAATTGTTTGAATTAAACTGGATAAAAATTCAGTTAAAGCCATAGTTAGTTTCAATAGAAATACAATCATTTTTTATAGTCGTTTTCGTGTTAGTAAATAGTATAATTTCGAAATTGTTCTTCGAATATATCAGGAAAGAAATCCTACTTCCAAACTTTTTGAAACGATTTAATTAAATTGAATTTACATATGAAGTCAAAAATGTTAAAAAAGTTTTAATATGAAACATTATTGACTTAATTATGGTTTTGTATTGTAATTGATTTTTGTTCTAAACAAATAATACTGTAATAAAATAAAGGCTCTTTTTTTGAGGTTTTTGAAAAGTAAAGGAAATCTTGTTTTCAGAACTAGGTGTTTTTGGTGTTTCAATTTTTTCTTAAGTAAAGAAGTTTGTTTTTTTAGAAAAATGTAATCGCCCATTTTTCATTAAAATTGGTCAGTTGTCACAGTATGAATATTCCTATATTCGTAAAAATTTTTTTCATGAGTGTTGTTTACATTGTTTTAGGGTTAGTGCTGTTGGTTTTGGGTGGTGAATTTTTAGTAAGATCATCTGTTGGTCTGTCTTTTAAATTCAATATTTCTAAAATGGTTATCGGAATGACGGTTGTTTCTTTTGCCACATCTGCACCAGAATTATTAGTTAGTTTACAGGCGGCAATGGATGGTTCTCCTGCAATTGCTATAAATAATGTTATTGGTTCTAATATTGCTAATATTGCCTTGGTTTTAGGGATTACAGCTATAATTGGCCCAATTGTGGTGAGTAAAGATTTTTACAAGCTTAATTGGCCAGTAATGATGGTTTTCTCTTTGTTGTTATATTATTTTTTAGCAAATGATCAGAAATTGAACAAGGTTGAAGGTCTTATTTTGTTTTTAGGACTGGTTGTTTTTTTGGTGGTTTTAATTAAATCTGCTAAAGAAGAGGAGGCTAATGATGAAGTTGACGACAAGTTAGCCACTGTTGGATATGCCAAAATAATGGGATGGTTATGTGTTGGTGGAGCCGCGTTGTATTTTGGTTCTGAGTTACTGGTAAATGGAGCAAAAACATTGGCTAAAAGTGTTGGAGTAAGTGAAGGAGTGATATCAATAACTATGATTGCTATTGGAACAAGCGTGCCCGAATTAGCAGCCTCTGTTATTGCAGCAGTAAAAGGAGAAAAGGCGATATCTCTAGGGAATTTAATTGGGTCAAATATTTTTAATATTGCCTCAGTTTTAGGGTTAACATCGCTAATTAAAGAAATTCCGGTGACGGAACCTCAAATTTTGTCACGTGATGTTTTTTGGATGTTAGGGTTTGCATTCATTATTTTGCCTTTAGCGTTTATTCCTAAAAAGTTTGTTTTAAATAGAATTAAGGGATTTGTTTTGTTTTTAGCTTATGTTGTTTTTATTTATTTGGTCGCATTCGTATAAAAAATGCCCACTGAATTCAGTGAGCATTTATAAACAATTTTATGTTGTGTTTTAAATCTTAAGATTTAAATTTTTGCATTTTTTACTGTTTCAACGATTCTTCCTGCAACTTTATATGGATCTGCATTTGAAGCTGGACGACGGTCTTCTAACCAACCTTTCCAACCTTTCTCAACAGTAATAATTGGAATTCTAATTGAAGCTCCTCTATCTGAAACTCCATAGCTGAAATCCTTTATAGAAGCAGTTTCGTGTAATCCTGTTAAACGTTGGTCGTTAAATTCTCCGTACACAGCAATATGCTCTTTTGTTACAGGTCTAAATGCCTCACATACTTTTTCGTAAACCTCTTTACTTCCGCAAGTTCTTAATAATGTGTTTGAGAAGTTTGCGTGCATACCAGATCCATTCCAATCTCCTTTAATTGGTTTTGGGTGATATTCAATATAATATCCGTATTTTTCAGTTAATCTGTCTAATAAATAACGAGCAACCCAAATTTCATCACCTGCCTTTTTAGCTCCTTTAGCAAATAATTGGAATTCCCATTGTCCAGAAGCAACTTCTTGGTTAATTCCTTCGAAGTTTAATCCGGCAGCAATACATAAATCAGCATGCTCTTCAACGAAGTCACGACCGTGGGTGTTTTTACCACCAACAGAACAGTAATACATTCCTTGAGGTCCAGGATAACCACCAATAGGGAATCCTAAAGGTAATTGAGTGTGGGTATCCATGATGAAATACTCTTGCTCAAATCCGAACCAAAAATCATTATCATCATCATCAATACCAGCTCTTCCGTTTGATTCATGCGGCGTACCATCAGCATTTAAAACTTCAGTCATAATTAAGAATCCATTCTCACGTGCAGGATCTGGATAAATAGCAACAGGTTTTAATAAACAGTCAGAATCTCCTCCTTCTGCTTGTTTTGTTGAAGAACCATCAAAAGACCAAATAGGACAGTCTTCTAATTTTCCACTAAAGTCATCTACAACTTTAGTTTTACTACGCATGTTTTGAGTTGGATAATATCCATCTAACCAAATGTACTCTAATTTTGACTTAGCCATGATTTTTTTATCGTTAATTAGTTTAATGATGCAAAAATGAATATTTTTTTAAACACCCCCAAATTTTTAGGGGTAAAAGTCCTAATTTTAATAAAAAAATAATTTGACCCCTATTTTTTTAGGGGATTAATATTATTTTAGCTTCAAATTTTGAAAATGGCTACAATACGATTTAACGCATTACAAGAAGCTCTAAACAGAGAAGTGATTCAAATCGAAGAGAATAAAAAGCGTTCTGAACTATTTGCTGAGCATGTTTTTAATGATAAGGCAATGTTACAGTATATGACACAGGAGGCATACAAAAGTGTCAAGGATGCAATAGAGTTCGGACATAAGATAGATAGGAGTATAGCAGATCAGATAGCGGTAAGTATGAAAAACTGGGCACTATCAAAAGGTGCTACTCATTATACACACTGGTTTCAACCACTTACTGGGGCAACGGCAGAGAAACACGATGCTTTTTTTGAAACTACTTCAGATGGAGAAGCAATGGAGTTGTTTGATGGAGGAAAATTAGTACAACAAGAGCCAGATGCGTCTTCTTTTCCAAACGGAGGAATAAGAAATACTTTTGAAGCCAGAGGATATACCGCTTGGGATCCTACATCTTCGGCTTTTATATATGGAACAACATTATGTATTCCAACAATTTTTGTAGCCTATACGGGTGAAGCACTAGATAATAAAGCACCGTTATTAAGAGCTTTGCAAGCAATTGATGAATCTGCCACAGCAGTTTGTAAGTATTTTGATAAGAATGTATCAAAGGTTACTGCCACTTTGGGTTGGGAACAAGAGTACTTTTTAATAGATAAAGCTTTAGCGGCATCGAGACCTGATATCATGATGACAGGTAGAACACTATTAGGTCATTCTTCCGCCAAGGGTCAGCAGTTAGAAGATCATTATTTTGGTTCAATTCCTACGCGAATTATGAATTTTATGATGGATCTTGAACAGGAATGTATGTTATTAGGAATTCCTGTTAAAACTAGACATAATGAAGTAGCTCCAAATCAATTTGAGGTTGCTCCAATTTTTGAAGAGGCCAATTTAGCTGTAGATCATAATTCTTTATTAATGGATGTGATGGAAAAGGTTTCTCAACGTCATAACTTTAAAGTATTGTTTCATGAAAAACCATTCAAAGGAATTAATGGTTCAGGTAAGCATAATAATTGGAGTTTAAGCACAAATACTGGCGTTAATTTGTTGAGTCCAGGTAAAACTCCGATGAAGAATTTACAATTTCTGACCTTTTTTGTAAATACTATTAAAGCAGTGCATGATTATGAGGAGTTAATTAGGGCATCTATTGCAAGTGCAAGTAATGATCATCGACTAGGAGCGAATGAAGCTCCGCCAGCAATTATTTCTGTATTCATTGGTTCGCAATTGTCTGAAGTATTGGATGAGTTAGAAAATGTAACCAAAGGAAAGTTGTCGCCACAGGAAAAAACAGATTTAAAATTAAATATCGTTGGTAAGATTCCAGAAATACTACTCGACAATACAGACAGAAATAGAACTTCACCTTTTGCTTTTACTGGAAATAAGTTCGAATTAAGAGCTGTAGGTTCTTGGTCTAATTGCGCTGGACCAATGACTGTTTTAAATACAATCATAGCAAAACAATTAAAAGACTTTAAAAAGGAGGTTGATGTTTTAATTGATACGAAAGGATTGAAAAAAGACGAAGCTGTTTTTAATGTTTTAAGAGAATACATAAAAGCGTCTAAAAAGATTCGTTTTGAGGGAGATGGTTACGGAGAAGCTTGGGAGAAAGAAGCTAAAAAACGTGGTTTAAGTAATAATAAAACCACACCAGAAGCTTTAAAAGCTAAAATTTCTTCAAAAAGCATAGAGCTTTTTGAAGAAATGGGAGTGATGAATAAGGTTGAAGTGGAAGCGCGTCATGAAATTGAACTGGAAGAGTATGCAAAACGTATTCAAATTGAAAGTCGTGTTTTAGGTGATATTTCTAGAAATCATGTTATTCCAATAGTTATTCAATATCAGAATACATTAATAGAAAATGTTAAAGGGTTAAAAGAGATTTTTGGAAAAGGTTTCGAACAGTATGCTTCGGAGCAAATAGATTTAATCAAACGGATATCTAATCATATTGCTGAAATTAATTCCAAAATTGAACAAATGACTGAGGAGCGTAAAAAGGCGAACAAATTTAAAGGTCAGAAAAATGCTGATGTCTATTGTAACAAAGTAAAGCCATATTTAGAAGATATTCGTTATCATGTAGATAAACTAGAATTATTAGTAGATGATAATTTATGGCCATTAACAAAATACAGAGAGTTATTATTCACCAAATAAAAAGAGATAGAACTGTTTAATCTCTACAGTTTTGAAGTAAATTGTAAATAACCCAAAAACCAAGACCAATTACTATTGCAGTAGCAGCTATAGTTAGAGCGATACATACAATATTACCTGCGCAGGCAAATACAGAAGCGATTCCAAAGGCTGCAGCTGCGGCAAAGCCAATTAACATAATGACAATTTTAAAAATACAAGACCAATTCATTTTAATATGTTTTTAATGTATTCAAAAGTATGAATCGAAAAAATTTATATATCTAGGGGATTTACTGAAAATCAACAAGGTAAATTCTGGGTTAAAACAGGGTGCTAAACGATAAAAAGAACATTTGGCCAAATTTAAAGCTGTAATAACTTTGATTGTTTTCGGTATTTAAATTAATTTCGCAACCAACAACAACACAACAAAATGAGTCAAGAAGTTTCTAAAAGATATGCGCAAAGAGGAGTTTCTGCTTCTAAGGAAGATGTGCATAATGCAATTAAAAATATAGACAAAGGTTTATTTCCAAAGGCCTTTTGTAAAATTGTTCCTGATTACTTAACAAATGACGAAGAGCATTGTTTAATAATGCATGCTGATGGTGCTGGAACAAAATCGTCTTTAGCTTACATGTATTGGAAAGAAACAGGAGATGTTTCTGTATGGAAAGGAATAGCGCAAGATGCATTAATCATGAATATTGATGATTTATTATGCGTTGGAGCTACAGATAATATTATGCTTTCTTCAACCATTGGTAGAAATAAAAACCTAATTCCTGGTGAGGTTATTTCAGCAATCATCATCGGAACGGAAGAATTAATCGCAGAATTAAAAGAATTTGGTGTTACTATTCATTCTACTGGTGGAGAAACAGCTGATGTTGGTGATTTAGTGAAAACTATTATTGTTGATTCTACAGTAACAACAAGAATGAAGCGAACTGATGTAATTGATAATGCAAACATCAAACCAGGAGATGTAATTGTTGGATTAGCATCTTTTGGTCAAGCTACTTACGAGAAAGAGTATAATGGAGGTATGGGAAGTAATGGTTTAACTTCTGCTCGTCATGATGTATTCAACAAATATTTGGCTGATAAATATCCTGAAAGTTTTGACGCTGCTGTACCTTCTGATTTAGTATATTCTGGAAATGTGAAGTTAACAGATGAGGTTGAGAATTCTCCTATTGATGCTGGAAAGTTAGTATTATCACCAACAAGAACTTATGCGCCAATTATAAAAGCTATTTTATCTAAGTATAATGCTGATGATATTCATGGAATGGTTCATTGTTCTGGTGGTGCACAAACTAAAATATTACATTTCGTAGATAATGTTCATGTTATTAAAGATAACATGTTTAAAATTCCACCGTTATTCAAATTAATACAAGAGCAATCAAAAACAGATTGGAAAGAAATGTATCAAGTGTTTAACTGTGGACATAGAATGGAATTATATGTTTCTCCAGAAGTTGCAGAAGAAATCATTACGATTTCAAAATCGTTTAATGTTGATGCTCAAATTGTCGGTAGAGTAGAAGAGAGCGCAGATAAAAAACTTACCATAAAGAGTGAGTACGGAGTTTTTGAATATTAAAAACACAGACATATAAAATAAAAGCCTCAGAAAACTGAGGCTTTTTTAGTGTTGTTCTTTTTAATTTAGTTCAATTTCAGCTAACATTTCCCACGTTTTATGTCCAAATTCTTTTGGTGAAAATTTAAAATGAATCATACCTTGTTTTTTAGTTGGATGATAGTATGAGTCGATTAAAACATTTAATATCAATTTTTTGTTAGTACCAAAACGATCATAAGTTGTAACCCTTCCAATAAATGTTGAGTTGTTATCTAAAGACTTAATTTTAATAATGTTAGCTACTGCTTTATATATCTGTAGCTCTTTATTTTGATTGATGTTATTTAAACCATCAAAATATAGTTCTAAGTTTTTCGCTAACTCCGAAGCATCAATTTTTCTTTCCATATTGATTTTCCAAACATAGGTGTAAGACCAAAAATTAGGGTGCTCTGGATTTATCCATCCTTTTGGAAATCTTACTTCAGCAACGCCTTTATAGTTAATGTTAGGAGCAAAGCTAATAGGGAATTCAAAAGTCTCATTGGCCCAAGACTTATCTAAATTGATAATTGTTCTATTCTCTTGTTTTACTTGTATCGCATTTAAACTATTCCATACTTTATGGTTAAACTCTTTTGGAGACAAACGAAATACAATTACTGATTCATTATTCTTCTGAGAAAAGAATTGTTTTCCTTTTATGTTCACAGTAATTAATTCTCCAGTATGAAATCCATCAAAAAAGGTCATTTTTCCAACAAATCCATTTTCAGATTTTATAAAATCAACAACTGGTTTAGGAAATTTTTTTGCCCAGTGATTAGGTATCATGAGCCCGTCAAAATAAGCTTTGAAATTAGCTTCAATTTTCTTTAGTTCTAAAGCATTTGAAGTGTCTATTTTCCAACCAATAACTAACGACCAAAATTCTTCACTTTTAGAATCTGACCATTTTGGAGTAAAAAGAAGTTCTTCAAAACCATTAATTTTAAGTCCAGGAGCCCATTTAACAGGGAACTTAATCACTTCTCTTTTCCATTTTTTAGAGTTTTCAAAGATTGACAATTCTTTATCATCTTGAGCAAAACCAGTTGAGCTTAAAAAGAGAATAAATAATATTGTAAAAGTTTGCTTCATTATTATAATTTAACCGTTACTTCAAAACCTAATGCATCGGAAATAGCATAATCTTTAACTTTACTTGTGTAATAAACATTCCATTTTCTTCTATCTATTTTAAACCGAGTAAACATTGTTTTGTCTTGATAGTTAAATTCTGCGTTAAAGTTAATTGGTTTGGTAATTCCTTTAAGGGTTAAATTAGCTTCAATTCTTGCATGTGTTTCATCTGAATAGGTAACTTTTGTGATTAACAGTTTTGTTAGAGGATGCTTTTTCACATCGAAAAAATCATGATCTTTTAAATGATCAATTAGATTTTTCTTTCCTTCTTCTTGTTTAATATCTGTATTCGTCATAGAATTCATATCAATGGTAAATTCACCGCCAGTAATTTTATCATCCGTTTTTATAAAGTAACCTTCGTTAAATTGTATAAACCCGTCATGACCTCCAAAATGAAAGGTTAATTCACCTATCCATTTGATTGTGCTTTTTTCAATATTTATAGGAAGTTTTTCTTGTGAGTTACAAATAGAAAATGAAAGTACAGTTACAATAAGAGTAATAATTTTTCTCATGAATATAATTTTTAAAATTCTGAGTAAAACTATTCTCACATTACGTAAAAAATGTCAAATCAATGTAAAAGAAGTGTCAAAATTGAAGAATTAAAAGTTCGAATCAGGTATGAACTCATCAATAAATTCTTTATAAAAGTTAAGAATTGGTTCAATTACCTGCGACCAGTTATCAAATTTTAGACTATACAAAAATTTAAGTTGATAGTTGTTGTTTTGATGTTCTCCAATAATTGATGGCTCAAAAGCGGTTGTTTTTGCTATTTCTTTTAACTGCGTAAAGGAGTTGCTATTTCGAAAAAAGCGATTAATATTTGGAGAGGAGTTCTTGAATTTGAATCTACTGCCTTTAAAAAATAGGCTTATAAATACATCTCTGGTATGCATTGAGAAATTTAAATCGTCTTTTTGTTTGTCAAAATTACATGTTACGCTTCCCACTGGTGCACCCGTCGTGTTTTTAATATCAATAGCTCTTCCTTTATAATGAACACGTAGAAATAAAGTGTAAAAGAAATCCTTTCCTCCATTGTAAGTTGTAAGAGTCTCATCATTGATATATAATTCACCATTATATAGCTCCGATAATCTTTTAAACTCCTCAATAACCATAGTTTTTTTGCGTTATTATTGAATGCGTTTAAACTCAAAATCTATAGCAAAATCGTCATTAGCAACCTTAGCTTTTAGTATTTCATTTTCAATCCAATAAGAAATCTCTTTTGGAAATTCATTTTCGTTATTCCTACAAACTATTGAGTTTTCAGTAAGCTCAGTAATAAGGAATAAAGTTGGTTCTTGATTTACACCTGTTACTTCAAAATATTGTTTTCCTTCTGACGAAATAATGTTTAAAACTTCTTTGAAAACTGTATCCTTTTCTTTTAATGTATAACCAAGTCCTGTTAAATCTTTATTCCAAATCTCATATGTTACTTTCGAAGAGTCCTCATTAATTCGTTGCCATTTACCAATTAAGAAATCAGGATTCTTTGGTTTGTCTTGGCAAGAGAAAAGGAAAGAACTAATTAAAAGTAAAAAAAGATAACGCATACAATATAATTTAAGTGGTTGTGCTGATTTTCAGTTCAACAAATTTAAAGAAAAGTCGTAAATTCGCACTCCAACGAAGAAAACAATGCTAGATAAATTACAGATCGTAAAACAACGTTTTGATGAAGTTTCAGATTTAATCATTCAACCTGATGTTATTTCTGACCAAAAACGTTATGTTCAACTAAATAAGGAATACAAGGATTTAGGAAAGGTTGTGAAAAAAGCGGATGAATATAAAATGCTTTTAAACAACATGGAAGAGGCTAAAGAGATTATTTCAGACGGAAGTGACGCTGAAATGGTTGAAATGGCTAAAATGGAAATGGAAGAGGCTAAAAATCGTATTCCTGCTTTAGAAGAGGAAATCAAGTTTTTGTTGATTCCAAAAGATCCTGAAGATAGTAAGAATGCTGTAGTAGAACTTCGTGCGGGTACAGGAGGTGATGAAGCTAGTATTTTTGCTGGTGATTTGTTCAGAATGTATTCTAAGTATTGTGAAGGAAAAGGTTGGAATGTTTCTATTGTAGATTATAGCGAAGGAACCAACGGTGGTTTTAAGGAAATACAGTTTGAAGTATCAGGTGAGGATGTTTATGGTACATTAAAGTTTGAAGCTGGAGTGCATCGTGTACAACGTGTTCCACAAACAGAAACTCAAGGTCGTGTTCATACATCTGCGGCAACTTGCATGGTTTTCCCAGAAGCAGAGGAGTTTGATGTTGAAATTAACCCAAAAGATGTTCGTATTGATTATTTCTGTTCTTCAGGGCCAGGAGGTCAGTCTGTAAATACAACTTATTCAGCGGTTCGTTTAACGCATATTCCGACAGGTTTAGTAGCCCAATGTCAAGATCAAAAATCTCAGCATAAAAACAAGGAGAAAGCATTTAAAGTATTACGTTCTAGATTATATGATTTAGAGTTAGCAAAGAAGCAAGCAGAAGATGCTGCAAAAAGAGGTTCAATGGTAACTTCTGGGGATCGTTCGGCTAAAATTAGAACTTATAATTATCCTCAAGGTCGTGTAACCGATCACAGAATTGGACTTACATTGTATGATTTGCAGAATATTGTAAACGGAGATATTCAGAAAATTATAGATGAGTTAATGCTGGCAGAAAATACTTCGAAACTTAAAGAATTAGGAGAAACAATATAAAAATAAACGCAACCATTGGTTGCGTTTTTAGTTCCTATATTTGTTGTCTTATGAAATATAGCAGAGACGCGATTGTTAACATTGCATTTTATAACGTAGAGAATCTATTTGATACAATAGATGATCCGAATACGAATGATGATAAGTTTACCCCTAGAGGAGAGCGAAATTGGACGTATAAACGTTATTATAGGAAAATCAAGAAGATTAGTTATGTGATTTCTCAGATAGGAAAGAAAAATTCTACTGAAACTCCGGTTTTAGTAGGTTTAGCTGAAGTTGAAAATACGAGAGTATTGGAAGATTTAGTGAATCAGAAAAGTTTACAAAATTGCGGTTATAGGTATGTCCATTTTGATTCTAATGATGAGCGCGGAATAGATACAGCTTTGTTATATAGAGATAAATTTTTTGATCCTGTTTCGACAGATAGAATGCAGTTTAGCTTTTTAGATGAAAATGGTAGTTTTGACCATACAAGGGATGTATTATTAGTGTCTGGTTTTTTGAATGGTGAGTTAGTTCATGTGATAGTAAATCATTGGCCATCTAGAAGAGAAGGAGAAGAGCTGTCTAAACCAAAACGAATTAAGGCAGCAGATGTTGTAAAAGAAGCTATTGATCAAATAGCAAGTAAAGATCCAAATGCGAAAATTATTATTATGGGTGATTTTAACGATAACCCGACCTCAGAAAGTGTGAGAGAGCATTTGGTAACTGATGACTTTTTTAATCCTATGCTGCCATTATATGAGGGAGGAAATGGTACATTAACGTTTCAAAAACAATGGTATTTATTTGATCAGATAATTTTATCTAAAAACTTTAAGGAAGAAGATACAAGTCATAGGTTTATATCTGCAACTATTTTCAATAAAAAATGGTTAACCACACATAAAGGAAAGCACAAAGGAAGTCCATTTAGAACATTCATTGGTCCTTGGTATAAAGGAGGTTTTTCGGACCACTTTCCTGTCTTTGTGAGTTTATCTAAGAACTAAAAAAACCAGCTTTATGAAGCTGGTTTTTTCTTATATACTAAATGTAATTATTCTACAGTTACAGATTTCGCCAAGTTTCTAGGCTGATCTACATTTTTTCCTAACATGACCGCAATATGATACGAAAGTAATTGTAAAGGAATTGTTGTTAATAATGGAGTTAAAGCTTCCTCTGTTTCAGGAATTTCGATTACATGATCTGCAATTTCCTTAACAGTTTCGTCCCCTTCAGTAACAATAGCGATGATTTTACCGCTTCTAGACTTTATCTCTTGAATGTTACTAACAACTTTTTCATAATGGCCTTTTCTTGTGGCGATTACAAAAACAGGCATGTTCTCATCAATTAAAGCGATTGGCCCATGCTTCATTTCTGCAGCTGGATATCCTTCTGCATGAATGTATGATATTTCTTTAAGTTTTAAAGCTCCCTCTAAAGCAACAGGGAAATTAAATCCTCTACCTAAATACAAACAATTGGTAGCATTTTTATAATGATCTGCAATATCCTTTACAATTGGGTCAATTTTTAATAATTGTTCCACCTGACTTGGTATTTGCTGCATCGTTTGCAAATAAGTATTTACAGCTGTTTTAGACAAAGTTCCTTTGGCTTGGGCTAACTTTAAAGAGATTAAAGTTAACACGGTAATTTGAGTCGTAAATGCCTTTGTAGAGGCAACCCCAATTTCTGGCCCAGCATGTGTATAGGCACCTGCATGTGTCTCTCGTGCAATCGAAGAACCAACGACATTACATATTCCAAAAACAAATGCTCCTTTTGATTTGGCTAATTTGATAGCCGCTAAGGTGTCTGCAGTTTCTCCAGATTGAGAAATAGCAATAACAACGTCTTTAGGTGTAATAATTGGATTTCTATATCTAAATTCAGAGGCATATTCCACTTCTACTGGAATTCTTGCCATGTCTTCAATTAAATATTCTCCAACTAAACCTGCATGCCATGAAGTTCCACAAGCAATTACAATAATTCTATCGGCATTTAAAAACTTGCTAATATTGTCGTCAATTCCGGCCATTTTAATAATACCGTCATCTGGTAACATTCTACCTCGATAAGTATCTATTATTGCTTTTGGTTGCTCGTATATCTCTTTTAGCATAAAATGGTCGTAACCACCTTTTTCTATTTGATCTAAGCTTAATTTTAACTCTTGAATATCTGGATCTACAGGTTTGTCGTTATCGATTTTTCTAACCTTAATTCCTCTTCCTTTCTTTATAATAGCAAGCTCTCCATCTTCTAAATACAGAGCATCTTTTGTGTATTCAATAAAAGGAGAGGCATCAGATGCAACAAAGAATTCTTCGTTGTTTTTACCAACTCCAATTGCTATTGGGCTACCTAATCTGGCAACAACTAATTCGTTTGGCTTCGTTTTATCAAAAACCGCGATAGCGTATGCTCCAATTACGTTGGTCAAAGCTAGTTGAACAGCTTTTCCTAGTTTACAGTTTTCTCTTTTTTTAACCTCTTCGATTAAGTTTACTAAGACCTCAGTATCTGTATCACTTTGAAATTTGTAACCACGAGTAATTAATTCTTTTTTAATAGTGTCGTAGTTTTCAATAATTCCGTTATGTACAATTACCAAATCTCCTGATTCTGAAAAATGAGGGTGAGAATTTACATCATTAGGAACTCCGTGTGTTGCCCATCTTGTATGACCTATACCAATTTTTCCGATTTTTCTACTTTCCTCATTGTTGGTGATGACTTCTAAATCAGAAACCTTTCCTTTCGTTTTTGAAAGAATCATTTTATCACCATCATACATCATTATTCCTGCACTGTCGTAACCTCTATATTCAAGTCTTTTAAGACCATTGATTACAATTGGATAGGCATCTCTATCACCAATATAACCTGTAATTCCACACATAATAATTTTTTAAGGTTTTCGATTAGTTAGTTGTCTTTTTCTTCTGAATATGAGATAATCAATTTTGCTCTCTTTTCGCCATGAGAAGACGAGTGATCTAGTAAAGTAACCCCTCTTGGATTCCAGTTATAGGTCCTAACCTCTTCTTGAATAAAGTTATTAATTACTGAAACATCTGTACCAGAGTTATATACTTTCAATACCAAAGGAACATTTTCTTCAATTTGTCCTGAAACTAATTCAGATATATGATCCGTAATTCTAAATATATACTCTTTCGGCTTTCCTTCCTCATCATCACCCAAAAATCCACCAAAGAATTGTGGTAACTCATAACTATCCTTTAGGTGTTCTCCATCACCGATTCCATTGTTTTGAAATAATAAAAGCCTTAAAGGTACTTTAGTGGTATCTCTAGAAGAATCGATGTTAAAAACTAAAGAAGCATCATTTATTAAAATGTTCTGTGATCTTAAATCTTGAAGTTCAGTGCCATTTAATATATTAACTGTTGCCATTGTACCGGCAGTTCCTTGAATAGCGAAACTATTTGAAGGAACAGCGTTTTGTGGAGCAGTCATTTTATATTTACTATTCGTGACACCGGCAAAACTGAAGGTATAATTACCGACAATAGTATCTTTAACAACTCCTTCATCTAAAGTTGTGATGGTGTAATAAAATTTCACTCTAGGAGCATTTGTTCCTAATGATAAAGGAACCATTGAACCATCAGTTCCCTCTGTTTTTAAAATTAAACCTCTAAAATAATTATTGAAATCATTTTGTGTGGTAAACTCAGAGTCGCCAAACTTATCCCAGAATAATTCTTTCATTCTAGTTTTATTTAACGGAACCGTTAAAAAAGGAATGCTATTTGCTAATTTTGTAGTGTCCTTGAAGGTTTCGCCAGTACTTAGCTCTCTATCAAAGACATATAATGTATCTGTCGGGTCAGGAGTATATGTAAATCCGGGATCTTCGTTTAATAATTCAGATTCAAGATACTCATGGTTAGACAAGTAATTATTTTGTTGAGAAGGATTGTTAGGATCTAAATTGTTTAAAAAAGTTCCATTTCTGTAAACACTTAACGCAACAGGTATTGTTGAATTACCTAATAACGAATCCAACCTAAATTTTGGTTTTCCATCGGCTTCATCATCTAATTTTGTAGAAGTGTAAGGTATTTCCAGTACGGCTTGGTTAAAAACGTAAATAGAATCTAAATCCTCATCATCACCACTTTCAGCTTTTGTAGTATTTTGTACCGTTTGAGGATTAATCACAAGACCAAGTTGACTAATAATTGAAGCTTCTATTCTTTCGTAATCAGGATTGTTGTATACCCCAAGTAAGTATTCTCCTAAGCTACCAATTCCAAGATTATCTGCTCTAACTGCTTCAACAATGCTATCTTTAATGATAACATCAAGAGTTATTTGTTTTGTGTCAAATGCATTATTACTAATTACATTTCCTCCTATTTCACGAAAATCTTTTTCGCATGAAATAACAAATAAAAGTGAGACGAAAGCTACACTTAGGTAAACAATTTTTTTAGTCATATTTGTTTGAAAAAAATTAAGAATCTTGAAGCTCTAGTACATTTTCTTTATAGAAATCTAGATAAGCTTCTGTTAAATACTCTTCAGATTGGTAGTCTAGTACTGTAACGTTATTTTCGCTAATGAATTGCTCTAATTCTTCAGAATAATTATCGCTTCCTTTTATAATAGCATCAGAGTTTAAAATAGCATTCTTTAATATATTTTCCTGAGTTGGGTTTGCTAAATGAGAAACACTATCGTTGTCAATTTTATCAAACTTAACTTTATTGATAAGTTCTTTATTTAGTTCTCCATCAAACTCATTGTTATATAAAGAAGTTACAATTTTACTGTCAGTAAATAAAGGTTCTTCCTTGTAATATTCTTTTAAATATATTGGTAATAATGAAGCCATCCATCCATGAACATGAATAATATCTGGAGCCCAGTTTAATTTTTTTACTGTCTCAACAACTCCCTTAGCAAAGAAAATCATTCTTTCATCATTATCTTCAAAAAGCTTGTCATCCTCATCCGTATAAATTGCTTTTCTTTTGAAGTATTCATCATTGTCGATGAAATAAACTTGCATTCTTTCTTTAGGAATAGAAGCAACCTTGATAATTAAAGGCATGTCCATGTCGTTAATTATTAGGTTCATACCCGATAATCGAATTACTTCGTGTAGCTGATGTCTTCTTTCATTGATTACACCAAACCTTGGCATAAAAATTCTAGTTTGAACTCCTTTTGAATGTGCAAATTTTGCGACATTGAATGCAGTAGATGATAATTCTGTTTCTGGTAAGTAAGGAATCACTTCCGAAGAAACATACAATATTCTCTTATCCTTCATTAAATCTAACTCTTTTAAAGGCGCAAAACTACGAAATTTTATGCTAAAATCCTGTTAAATTGCTAATTTTGCCGATATCGTAACATACATTTAATGAAAATATTCAAATCAAAATCCGATTTAAAAAACTATTTAGTTGAGGAAAAAAAGAAAGGAAATAGTATCGGATTTGTTCCTACTATGGGAGCTTTGCATGAAGGACATCTTTCCTTAGTAGAAAAAGCTCTTAGTAAAACAGACGTTACCGTAGTTAGCATATTTGTCAATCCAACTCAGTTTGATAATAAAGAAGATTTAGATAAGTATCCACAAACTTTAGAAAATGATATTCGTTTACTTGAAAGCGTAAATTGTGATGTTTTATTTGCTCCTTCTGTTAACGAGATTTATGATAAAAATGTGGTTGCTGAAAAGTTTGAGTTTGATGGTTTAGAACACCAAATGGAAGGAAAGTTTAGAGATGGACATTTTGATGGTGTAGGAACAATTGTAAAAGCATTGTTTGAAATTGTAACACCAGACGTAGCTTATTTTGGAAAGAAAGATTTTCAACAATTACAAATCATTAAGAAGTTAGTTGAGAAATACAATATTCCTGTAAAAATTAAAGGAATGCCTATTTTTAGAGAAAAAGATGGTTTGGCCATGAGCTCAAGAAATGCTCGACTAACCAAAGAGCATAGAGAGGCGGCACCTTTTATTCATAAAGTATTAAAGAAGGCAAGAAAAAAATCTGGCACAAAAAATGTTAAGGAGATAACGGAATGGGTAGAAAATCAATTTGAAGAACACCCGCTATTGGAATTAGAATATTTCACGATTGCGGAAGAAAAAACGTTAGTTTCTGCTGACGAATTCGAGAAAAATAAGCGTTACAGAGCATTTATTGCAGTATTTGCAGGAGAAATTCGTTTGATTGACAATGTCCGTTTTAAAAACAATTAACAAATTATAAAAGGTAGATTCTTTAAAAACAGTATTTTTGCAGCATGTTAGTACAAGTAGTAAAATCAAAAATTCACCGAGTAAAAGTTACAGGTGCAGATTTAAATTATATAGGAAGCATCACCATTGATGAAGATTTGATGGATGCAGCCGGAATTGTTGAAGGAGAACGAGTTCAGATTGTAAACAACAATAATGGAGAACGTTTAGAAACTTATGCAATTCCAGGGCCTAGAAAAAGTGGTGAGATAACTTTAAATGGAGCCGCAGCCAGAAGAGTTCAAAAAGGAGATGTATTAATTTTGATTGTTTACGGATTTTTGGATATTGAGGAAGCTAGAAAGTTTAAGCCACAGCTAGTTTTTCCAAATGAGGAAACAAATTTATTAGAATAAAATTACACTAGTTTGTCTATAAAAAAATTATTAAAAACAATATTACCTCTCGCTTTGGGAGGTTTTTTAGTTTGGTATTCTTTATCAAAAGTTTCTTTAGATACATTACTTCAGTATTTTAAAAATGCCAATTATTGGTGGATTGCCTTAGGATTATTTTTTGGTGTGTTGAGTCACTTGTCTCGAGCCTACAGATGGAAGTTTTTATTAGAACCTTTAGGATATAAACCAGATTTCGGAAATAGCACAATGGCTGTTTTAGTGGCATATTTAGTTAACCTAACGATTCCTAGAGCGGGTGAGGTTTTTAGAGCTACCGTTATGACTACCTATGAAGATATTCCTTTTGAAAAAGGTTTCGGAACAATTGTAGCAGAAAGAATAGCTGATTTAATCATGATGTTATTAATTGTTTGTATTACGTTGTTCGTGCAATTTGACTTTATTTTTGAATTACTAACTAGGAATTTTTCCCCGAGTAAAATTTTAATTCTTCTTGGTGGATTGGTAATAGGACTTTTTGTTTTTGTAAGATTTGTAAAAAAAGCTAAAGACGGAATAGGATTAAAAATAAAAAATTTCGTCTCTGGGCTAATAGAAGGGGCCATGAGTATCTTCAAAATGAAGAATAAATGGGCTTTCATTTTTCATACGATTTTTATCTGGGTAATGTACGTTGCCATGTTTTGGGCGACCGTTCCTGCAATCGAGAATTTTAACGTGCCATTTGGAGCAGTTTTAGTTGGTTTTATTGCAGGTGGATTTAGCATCGCTGCAACTAATGGAGGAATTGGATTGTACCCAGTAGCAGTAGCAGGAGCTTTTGCATTATTCAATATTCCTGAAGAACCAGCAAATGCTTTTGGATGGATTATGTGGACTGCTCAAACTGCCATGATTATTATATTTGGAGGTTTATCATTTTTATTATTACCAGTTTACAATAGAAATAAATCTTAGTTTACAGTAACTGTGTATTCAACAATATTTTATACTCAAATAAATAATTATATTTGGGCTAAAAATATGTTATGTTAATATTCTTCGGAACTAGATCGCCTTTAATAGGATCTTCAGTAATTAGGAAAAATGTTTCTTGTAATTACTGTAATGTCGAAAACAATTTAAGTATAAGTGTTTATGGTTCTTATTTTCACGTGTTTTGGATACCGATTATGTCTTTCGGACGAACCGTTGAGGTGACCTGTTTACATTGTAAAAAAACTTATCAAGAAAAAGAAATACCGAATGATTTAAAGCCAGTTGTTGATACTATTCTACAAGGTAAAACAATGAAGTCGCCTAAATGGCATTCTTTAGGTTGCTTTTCAATAGAGGCTCTTTTTATTATAGTGTTGTTAATGACATTTTATGCTTTGACAGTAAATGCGTTTAAAAACTCTAAAAATGATACGAACTTGGATGCAAAGGATAACGAAAACATCGAAGTCTACAAGAGTGAGGAAGATATTTACCGAGAAAAAGTAAAAGCAATGCCAGAGTGGAAAAAGGACTTAAGAAATATTATGTTTTCTTCACTTACAGACCCAAGTATCGTAAAAAAACCTATTTCTTATAACTTAAAGAATTGTTTAGAACCTAAATTACCCTTTATAGAGGAGTATAGCATCAGTTACATTACACAGATAAAAGAGGATAAAATATTAATACTTATTGAAGCTCCAGACTATAATAGTTATACTGAAGATCAAAAGAAGAAATTTTACAACAAAATAGATTTTTGCATCAATAGTGTCTTAAAGGACGAGTTTTACAAGAGGTATGTTGGGATTTACAAGAGTAGTAGGTTTATTATGCAACAAACACCAAGTAAAACTGTTAAAGACAGTGTTGCTTTAAAATCAGATTTACTAAAAGAATTTTTTGAGTAATAATTATACATCAATAAAAAAATGAAAAGATTATTAGAAGTTGTATTAATACTTAGTGTGCTATTTGCATATTCACAGGATGATAAAACGTATCCTGAATTTTTAAATTATAGTTTAGAAAAACTGTCAATTTATAAAAATTGGAATGTTCTAACGAAAGTAGAAGGATTTTTAAATAAAAATGAAATAAAGGACGCCGTTTTAGTTTTAGAATCGAAAGATAATATAGGAGAACAACGAGCAGGAGATAAGGTAAGAAAGAATACAGCGAGAATATTGGTAGTCTTAGTTGATGGTAGAGTTGTTGTTCAAAATAATACGTTTATTGCTCGTGGAGATGAAAGAGGAATGATGTCTAATTTAAAACCTGAAATTCATTTCGATAATTATCAATTTACAATTTATTATCAGTACACAAGAGGAAACCAGAGTTATAGGTTTGAGATGATTGAGAATAACGTATGCTTAGTAGGAGCTGAAACTAATAGTGTTCATGCTGCATCAGGTGATTTGGAGGAGTTAGTATATGATTTTAAAAAGAAGAAATTGACGATTAAGTCTGGTAATATTTCAGAAGATTCAAAAGAAGATAAAGAAGAGGTTTTGAATATTAAACTTAATAATGGTTTGAAGAAACTTTCAGAGTTAACAGAAATGTATGAGTGGGAAGTTTTAAAAGATCGATACCTATAAATTTCTTTTCTTTGTATTGATTTTTTAATTACTTCTAAATGCCTAAAATTAAAACAACGTATTTCTGTCAAAATTGTGGAGCGCAACATTCTAAATGGGTCGGACAATGCTCAAATTGTAAAGAATGGAATACAGTTGTTGAAGAAGTAGTTCAAAAAGAAGAAAAGCGAAACTGGAAATCTCCATCAAATTCCCAAAAAATAGTAAGTAAGCCTTTAAAAATTCAAGAAATTGAATTGAATACGGAGGAAAGGATCTATACTAAGAACAATGAACTTGATACTGTTTTAGGAGGTGGATTGGTAAAAGGATCTGTTGTTCTGTTGGGAGGTGAACCGGGAATAGGAAAGTCAACGTTATTGCTTCAAATTGCACTTCAAATTACTGAAAAAGTATTGTATGTTTCAGGAGAGGAAAGTCAATCTCAAATTAAGATGCGAGCGGAGCGCTTGGCGAATCAAAACTCGAATTGCTTAGTGCTTACCGAAACAAATACGCAACAGATTTTTAGAAATGTTGAAGAAGTCGAACCCGATGTGTTGGTAATTGATTCTATTCAAACATTATACACAAATAACATTGAAGCTTCTCCAGGAAGTATCTCTCAAATTAAAGAAACGTCTGCTGAGTTAATAAAGTTTGCTAAAGAAACCAATACTCCAGTTTTATTAATTGGCCATATTAATAAAGAAGGAAATATTGCTGGACCAAAAATTTTAGAACACATGGTTGATGTAGTTCTTCAGTTTGAAGGAGATAGAAACCATACGTATAGAATTTTAAGGTCTCAAAAGAATAGATTCGGATCAACCGCAGAGTTAGGAATTTACGAAATGTTGTCGGATGGTTTAAGAGAAGTTACGAATCCGTCAGAGATTTTAATTTCAAAAAAAGACAACGATTTAAGTGGAACAGCCATTGCTTCAACTTTAGAAGGGGTTCGTCCATTAATGATAGAAATACAAGCGCTAGTGAGTACTGCAGTATATGGTACTCCACAACGTTCTACAACGGGTTACAATCTAAAACGTTTACATATGATTTTAGCGGTTTTAGAAAAACGAGCTGGTTTTAAACTGGGAGCTAAAGATGTGTTTTTAAATGTAACTGGTGGAATTTATATTGATGATCCGGCAATTGATTTAGCTGTTGTAGCAGCAATTTTATCTTCAAACCAAGACATAGCTATAAATCCTGATGTTTGTTTTGCCGCTGAGGTAGGTTTAGCTGGTGAAATACGTCCAGTACCAAAAATAGACCAGAGAATTGTAGAAGCCGAGAAGTTAGGATATAAAACCTTTGTAACCTCTAAATACAATAAAATTACTTCAAAGAATTACGCTATCAAATTAATTTTGGTTGGTAAAATAGAAGAAGCCTTTGCTACATTATTTGCATAAAAAAACTATTTTACTTCGATGCAGCTATTGCATACTAAAGTAAAATAGTTATTCATTTTTAAATAAATGCTTTGTTGATTTTAGTAAGGAATACCACACGGTATTTCATTCATGCAAATGTAACCACGTGGTAATGGTTCATAGCAATGAATTTCGCTGCACATGATATAAATCCAGCCTCCGTTAACGTTTTTTTGTTCGTTTTTACTTAATGGTGTTCCTAAGTTTGAAATGTTTTTTAACATAATTTTCATTTTAATGAGGTTAATTTCTAGTAAGTTATGAAAAAAAGTCAAATAATTATATCAGGAGAATATGTAAAATGCTGTAGAACCGTTTTTATTTAGATGAAATCTAGGTTTGAAAACTTTTTGTTTAGAATCTTTTTATTGTCAACTAAAAGCCATTTGTCTAATAACGTAGCATAAACCTCTCTAAAATCAATTGAAAATTTTAAATCGCCATTCATATCTAAATCAGTTAGATTTGGTAAGTTGTTATAAATTCCATTTTGCTTTAAATTCTTTCCAATAACAAACACGTTATTTGCAGTTCCATGGTCCGTTCCGTTAGATCCATTTTGCTTTACTCTTCTTCCAAATTCCGAAAAAGTTAAAATCAATGTGTCTTTAAACATATCATTCTTTTCTAAATCTTTTACAAAAGTTTCTATGCTTTCCGCGTAAACTTTTAATAGTCGTGACTGTCGATTGTTCTGGTTGGCATGTGTATCAAAACCAGTTAAACCAGCATAGTAAACTTGCGTGTCTAATCCAGAAGAAATAAACTCAGAGATTGTTTTTAGTTGCTTGGCAAAAGCATTTTTAGGATAAGTTACGCTTGATGATTTCATCTTTGTTTTTTCATAAATATAGGAGGCAGAAGATTTCGCATCAATCATGGTATTGTATAAATAACCAAGGTTGTGTTCACTTAAATGAGCATCTTGAGTATAGTTATTAAAAACATTATCAAAAAAAGGTTGATTTAATAGTCGATGGAATAATCTAGGATTTGTAATTGCGAGTCCATTTAAATTGTTCCCTTTTAGCATTAAAGATAAACTTTCATCTACTTCAATAGCTTTGTAGGGTTTGGCGTTTGTTTCATCTAAAAATCGACCTATCCATCCAGATTGTAAGTATTGGTTGCTGTCGCTTGCAGTTTGCCAAATATCAGTAGATCTAAAATGAGATCGATTAGGATTTGGGTATCCTACGTTATTGATAATGCTAACGTAACCTTTATCGTATAATCGTTTAAATGGAAGTAAACTATTATGAAATCCTAACTCGGTATTTAAATACAACAAGTTGTTTTTTTGAATGGCTATTTTTTCTCGATTCTTATAATATAAATCATTTCGAAACGGAATAATGGTATTTAAACCGTCATTACCACCCTTAAGTTGAATTATAACAAGTTTTTTGTTACTCGTTAAGTTTAGCGCATTATTTTCAAAGGCTTTAAGAAATTGAGGTATAAAAAACATACCTCCAGAAGCCAATGATGTTCTTTTTATAAAGTTTCTTCTTTTCATGTTTTTTATAGTTAACAAAGTTGATATTCAGGTAACGACATTAATTGAACGCAGAAGTCCTTTTTTGGTAATTCCATATAATCTTTAATAAGCTCTTTAGTTCCAGAAGAAATTGGAGAAATAATTAAACTATCTAAAAGCTTTTCATTAGAAATATCTTTGTAATTTAGGTAAAATACTTCCCAGTTTGTTTCTGTTTTTATAAAGGTTTTTTTTGTCCTTTCTTTTCTCTTGACAGAATTTACAACTGCTTTAAAGTCATTTTTATCAGAGTATGTTATTTCTGCGTTATTAAGCAAAATAGATGCTAACCTGAGTCTAGTAACCATTGTATTACTATCAATCCATCCTTTTCCAGTTTTCCAACCAGCTACATTTGGTGGAGAAAGTAAAATTTGACCTAAAAGCTTTTGAATAAGAAGTTGATGATTTGATTTTATAAAGGTAAAGGGAACTGTTTTCTTTATAGAAACAAGTAATTCAATAGGTGATTTTATTTTAATCCCAATGTATGTATCATCATAAAACCAATCTGATAAAAGCACATGATTCATGAGGTTTTTAATGTTATAGTCACGAAAAAAAACAGTGGTCATTTCCTCTAGTTTTTCTGGATTGATTTTATCACTTACGAAATATTTATATATTTTTTCGCATATAAAACGGGCACATTGTTTTTGCTTTAGAATAATATCGATGATATCGTCTCCATCAAAATCTCCAGTTTCATTTAAAAACGATTTTTCTCCGAAATCGTGATGCTTCTTCCTGAATTTAAATACACCGCTAAAATCATGATTATATCCAGTAAAAGCTCTTGCACTTTCTTTAATATCTCTTTCAGTATAGTTTCCTTGACCTAGTGTAAAAAGTTCTAAGAGTTCACGTGCAAAATTTTCGTTTGGACTGCTCTTCCTGTTTTGTTTATTGTTTAAATATTTGAGCATTGCCGCTTGTTTCGAAATAGCTTTTACAAAATCACCGAAGTTGCCTAATGCATGTTGTCTAAGTGTATTGTTATATTGTAAAACATGCAATATGTTTTTGTCTTCACAAACAAAGTGATTAGCCCAAAACAAAGTCATTTTTTCTCTGAGCATTGCATCGTTAGATACAAATCGATCGATCCAAAGAGCATTTAGTTCTTTAATTTTTATCCGACTACGTTTTTTGAGTTGCTGTTTATCAGATTTGTTTTTCAAACCTCTTGAATAAGAATTTAAAAAACTAATATCAATTTGTATTGGATTAGTTTTTTCTGATGAATCAAAGATTTCGTTTATTATTTCTACACGATTCTTAGAAGACAATTTGTTTAATTCTTTTGGGAGAATTCCAAAACCAATTCGATTATACAGATGTAATAAGTGTCTTTTATCCATATAATTATGACTTTAATTTTATATTAAAGTTTAATCTAAAACATAAAAAAAACCAAACTGAATAGTTTGGTTTTTAGAATTGTATTAATTTTTTAACAGGTAATTTGTATCGTTATCTGCTTTTATCCATTTTTGTTTTTCGACATCAAAAGACCATGAAAAAGAAGCCATTCTTTGATTGTCATTTGTTTCGAAACCATAATGGGTTTCGTAGTTTGATAAATTGATATATCTATTTTTTGCTATAGGATAAAGCTCTACCTTAGGTAAATTATCTCTTTTATAAAATAGTTTTCCTTTTTCTACCCAGAACTTTCTGGCTCCATAGGTTCCCGCTATATTTTCGAATTGTTCCAAGAGCCCTTCTTTTTCAATATTATTTCTATATAGAATATGAGTCAAGGCGTCCTTTAAAAACCAATGCTCCGGATATTTCAAAATTAAACTTTCAAAAACTTTATCAAGATTTTCATATTGATGAGATTTGAGTAAATTATATGCTTCCGTAATTTCATTAGTTTCAGCATAATAATAAAAGTTAGACAGTCTATTTCGGTTGAATTGATCAACTTTCACTCTATATACTTTACCCAAGCTGTCTTTTTGGAATACATGCTTTGTTCCTGAAACCCAACCTGCATCAAAAGATAATAATACATTAGTATCATAAACAAATGCTTTATTTAATAGTTGATTTTTATAATGTAAAAAATGAGTATTCCCTTTTTCGAAGTAATTTACTTCTTGTTCAGAAGCGGTTGACCTGTAAATTCCATTAAATGACTCGTTGTCAAAATTTAGAGTTTTGTTTTGCTTTTTGTCAATGTAATCGTCAATTGTTTTTTGATAGATAGATTCTTCAGGCCAGGTGAGTTTAATTTTGGAATAGATTTTTTTAGCTTCTCCTATTCTTCCTGCAGCCAAATAAGAATAAGCTTTAATACGTTGTACCTCTTCCGTATTTGGTGATAGTAACTCATAGGCTTTGATTAAATTAATGGCTTCGTCATACTTTTCATTTAGGATTAATGACATGTAATAACTTCTTGCATTATCTTCATTTTTGGACTTATCGAATCTTTTTAAAGCATGCTTGTAATAGCCTTCAATATTCTGAGTTTCGCTAAAAACCATTTCTAGTAACCTATTAAAATCTTCGTTATTCGGTTCTATTTCTAGCTGATATTTTATTAACTCTTCGGCATCAGACCATCTGTTGTAGATGATATGTTTATACATTAAAATTTCGAATTGACTCTGAATTGGTAGATTGTTTTTTAAGTCATAGGCTTTGTCAATCAAATACTTTTCTTCTAGTTCACCATGGCTAAATCTATTTCTACGAACCGCATTATAAAAGTATGCTAATGTAAAAGAACTATCTTTTTTAACTGCTTCATCATAATCTTTGTTTGCCCATGCTTTAAGTGCTTCCATAGATTCAGTAGTCATCTCTTTAATACTCAAATCTATATAACGATCTCGCATTTCTTCAACTATTCCAACGTTGTCTTTAATGTAAATACTTATTTGATCAATTAATTCAAAAAAATCTGAGCCAGTAAAGGTCTTTTTCGAGATTTCTTTTCCGTTTTTACTATTATGAATAACAGGAGTAATAGAATAAGTTCCATTATTTAATTCATAAGAACCATCAACATAATATTTATTAAACACAGAACTTGATTTAATTTTATCAATGGTGTTTTCTGCATAACATGCTTCTGAAGAAATATTTTTATCCTGTTTTAAATCTAATTCTAAGAGTTTATTAATGGTGTTTCCAAGCCATGAATTAACACTGTCTTTTGATTTTTGTTGAAAATTATAAATTGGAGCACCAACTCTAAATTCTTCTTTTGTAATTGTAGCGGTTTGTAATTCACCAAGGTCGTCTGTATAGCTAACATCTTTGGTTGTAGAGCCTAAATCGCTATTACCAAACCCAAAAAACAGCACAAGAGCAACTACAAGACCGTTTAACGGAAAAATTATTTTTTCTCTAAGTTTAAGAATTTTCTTATTAATCCTCTCTTTATTGTAAAGGTAAATAGAAAGAGAAGGGATAACTCCAATAAAAATCCAAAGTAGCATATCCACCCAGTAAGGAGAAATGTTATAGCGTACTAATGCCCAGTCAACAAATTGTAAAAAAGTCCAGGCAGCAACTAAATATGCTGCTAAAAATTTTAGAACTTTTTGCCATTTTTTCTCGCTGTTATTTCCCTCTTGAGTCATGTAAATGAAGCGTTAATAGTATGAATTAAGTTGGTAAGCTAATTTAGATAAAAACTATAAAAAACAAAAACCTCACGAATTCGTGAGGTTTTTGTTTT
>NZ_JBMKKT010000098.1:0-61404 GCF_049239625.1 Tenacibaculum sp. MEBiC06402 | reverse complement strand
GTTGGCTCAATTCTTTGACCTTTATCGTTCCAGAATTTCCATTCCTTAATATTCACTGTATTTTTTACGTAAGAGTAAGAACATCCGCCATAATTGTCAATCGTAACTATTTCTTTATTGTAACTTCCCTGAGCAATTCTTTTGTTATCTACCGTTTTGAATATCCAAGTTCCGTCACGATATGAATATTTCACTTCTTCTGGAACTACAGAGCAAAAAATATAAGATTTCTCTATTAAGATTCCCTCTTGAATTACTTTAAAAAAATCCTTCGGATATTTTTCCTTTTCAAATCTATTAGAACAGGAGGATAATAAGGAGATAATTAATATTAAAACTTTAACTTTCATTTTTCATAATTCGAAATTACATATTGCTGCCAACTAGTTATATCCGTACAAATATACCTGTTTAGAGGTTCATATTTCCGGATAACAGGAACTTTTATTCTAATTTATCTGTTTTCAATTAAGCTTTATTCTTGAAGTAATTTGTTTGCAAATTCATCAAATTCTTTTTTAAATTCTTCATATTTTTCACCAGTTGCTGGACCATTAAATCCTGTGTGTATTTTTCTAACCTTTCCTTTTTTGTCAATAAATATAGAAGTAGGATAGGAGAGAACATGGTTTAACATCGGTAATTTTTTTTGTGCATCTATTTTACTCGATGATCCATACTGAGCAAGCAAAACAGGATAATTAATTCCAGTTTGAGTTACCAAACGATTTATTAATTGAAAACCTTCTTCTTTAGTTTTAGCAACTTCAAAAGCTAATGCAACAAATTCTAAATCTTTTGATTTGTTTTTATCATAATAATTTGCATAAAACTTACTTTCATCTAAACAGTTAGGACACCAAGTTCCCATAATTTGAACAATGGTGACTTTGTTTTTAAATCGATCATCATTCAATGAAATTAAATTTCCAGTTTTATCTGGAAAAGAAAATTGAATTGTATTAAATCCTTCTTTTAAACTAGTTAAAGTTTCTGCCCTTGGAAGTTCGTAATTGTTGTTTAAAGTTGCAGTAAACGGTTCTTTCCAGTGATTTCCTGAATAGAAAATTCCGTTCATAGTAGTGTCGGTAACTTTGGCGTTGAACAAAAAAGCATGTGCGCCATCAAATGTAGATAGTTTCAATGAATCACCGTCCATAATTCCTTCTAAATACCGATAATCACCGGTAGTAGTTCTAAAAGTTCCAGTAACTTGATCGTTGGTTTGGGTAAACATTCCTTTAGCTATATAACGATCCTCTTCTGAATTTGGACTGAAAACAGTTTCCCAGTTACCACTTACGTTTTTAATAGGTGAAGTTGAATTTGTAAATCTTGGTAAATTTGGTTTCGCGACAAAAGGTACAACTCTATCTAAACTCGGTTTTACAAAGTATCCATTAATATTCTCTTCAGAAACTTTAGCAGTGATGTAACCTTCAAAAAACGGTAATTTAATTTTCACAGAATCATTTTCATAAGAAATTTCATGTACTTTAATAACTTCTTCTGCATTGTAAATGTTGATTTTTTGATCATTTAAAACATCAAAAACAAAAGGAATTTCTTTGTTGTCTTGAATAAGTAAAGAAGCTCTATAACTTCCAGTTGACAATTTTTTCGAACTTTTCTCTAAAGTACAGGAATATAGTAATGTTAAGAAAATGATAGGTATGAAAAAGGATTTCATAAATGTGATTTTTAGTTTTTTTGTTGGTCGACTTAACATTTGCAACTTACAAAAAAAATCACCTTACAAATAATGTAGGTGATTCGTAATATTTTGTATTTGTCAAGTTTTTAAACTCCTCTTCCAATCATTGTAATATCTTCAGACTCGCTTACTTTGTCAAAATCAACAATTAATCCATCTGTTTTAGCTAATATGAAATTCAATAAAAATGTTCCTAGAATTCCAATTATAAAACCAATAATGAAGTAAAAAATTGGTAAGAAAATTAACATTAAAATTCCACCTCCTGCGAACATTCCAAATGCTCCTAATTCTCCTGAAGCGGCCCCGAAAATACCACCGAAAATAAAGAAGAAAAAAGCAATAAATAATCCTCCTAAAGCTAAAAGAGCTCCATAAATAATTCCAGCTTTTACTGGGTCTATTTTTTTTAATTTAAGTTTTAAGTTAGTCATAGTTTGAACAATTTTAATAGTTAATAATAAGTTGAAAATTGAATTAAAATAAACCTCTTGATTTTAATTCTAAGTATTTGTTAATCGTATTACCTGTTAAATTTTTCGGCTTAGTTAATACTGATTGTATTCCGTATTTTTTTAGTTCGTTTGCGATTTGTTTTTTTTCATACATAAACTTTTCTGCAATGACTTTATCATATACATTTTCTACTGTAACGGCCTTTTTCTCAAATATCTTATCTAATTCAGTGTTTTGAAAGAAAACAACTAATAATAAGTGATTCTTCGCAATTGCTCTTAAATAAGGAAGTTGTCTTTTTAATGCATCTAGTGTTTCGAAGTTAGTGTAGAGAATGAGCAAACTTCTGCTTGGAATTTTCCTTTTAATGGCAGCGTACAGTAAACTGTAATCAGATTCTACAAAATCAGTTTTAATATTGTAAAGTGCATCTGATATTAAACTCATTTGAGAATTTCGTTGTTCAGCAACAATGATATTGTCAATTTTCTTTGAAAAGGAAAACATTCCGGCTTTGTCTTGTTTACGCAAAATAGTATTGCTCACGGCTAACGTTGCATTAATGGCATAATCAAGTAAAGTCAAATTATCAAAATGCATTTGCATCTGTCTTCCTTTGTCAATAATAGAATAAATCGGCTGCGACTTTTCTTCTATATATTGGTTCACCATTAACTGACTTCTTTTCGCAGTTGCTTTCCAGTTTAAGGTTCGTATATCATCACCAGTTACATACTCTTTAATTTGTTCAAACTCCATTGAATTTCCAATTCTCCTAATCTTCTTGCTTCCCTGTGTGTGTAAATTATTAGAAATTGCTTTGATGTTAAGTTCGTTTAATTTTAAAAAGGAAGGATAACATTTTACATTTTTTTGCTCACTTAGAACATATTTTTTTGTTGCAAGTTGAAGTGGAGTAGAAACATAAACATTTGTGTTTCCAAAGTCATAATCACCTCTTACAAAAGGAGTAACTTTGTAAGTAATATCTTTTGATTGGTTGGAAGTGAAATTATGGTGTAGTTTAAAATTTCTATTCTGAAGTTGATACGGAAGTTCTTCTAAAATAATAGTGTTGATGCGAATATTATAGTTGTTTTTAATGCTCAACTGAATTTTATTCTCATCTCCGTTTGATAAACGTTCGGGAACGATACGTTCTGCCGAAACTCCATTTTTCACAGAAAACAAAATGAAAATGTCTATTAGCGTTATTAAGACTAATCCAAATAAAAGAACTTTAGCCAGTCCGAAAAATAATGGTACAAAGAACCCAATAACAAATAACATTGCTATAATTGCAATCGCGAAGTAAAAACGATTGTTTAAAAAGAAAGATGTTATAAAGTTCTTCATTTTATAAATTCGATGGTTTTATCTAGGAATCTCAACAGACTCGATAATTTGCTCGATAATTTGTTTACTAGTTACACCTTCCATTTCTCTTTCTGGAGTAACAATTACACGATGTTCTAAAACAGGAATTGCAGCGTTTTTAATATCTTCAGGAGTTACAAAATCGCGTCCGTTTATGGCAGCAAATGCTTTCGATGCTTTTAAAATTGAAATGGAAGCTCTCGGTGAAGCACCTAAAAATAAAAAAGAATTAGAACGTGTGTTCACGACAATATTTGCAATGTATTCTAATAAGTTCTTTTCAACTTTTATTTGAGTGATTAAGTTTTTGAACTTAATAATCTCCTCACCAGTAATTACTTTTTCTACCTGATCTAACTTTGTATTTTTTTCTAAAGCTTGTTCTCTAGAGATAATCTCTAATTCTTCTTCTGCAGATGGATATGCTACATTGACCTTAAAAATAAAACGGTCTAATTGAGCCTCAGGTAAACGATAGGTTCCTTCTTGTTCTATAGGATTTTGAGTAGCTAACACGATAAACGGAGCTTCCATTTTATAACGAACACCATCCATTGTAATTTGTTTTTCTTCCATTACCTCGAATAAAGCAGCTTGAGTTTTTGCTGGTGCACGGTTAATTTCATCAATTAAAACCATGTTAGAGAAAATAGGCCCTTTTTTAAATTCAAATTCAGAGGTTTTTACATTGAATACAGAAGTTCCTAAAATGTCAGAAGGCATTAAATCTGGCGTAAATTGAATTCTACTGAAATCTATATCCATAGCTCTTGACAATAATTTTGTAGTCATCGTTTTGGCAACTCCAGGAACTCCTTCAACTAGTGCATGACCATCAGAGAAAACCGCAACAATTAACAAGTCAATCATCTCCTTTTGCCCAACAATTACTTTGTTTAACTGTGTTTTTATATTGTAAACACTTTCTTGTAATTCAGATAGGTCAATTCTATTCTCAAACTCTAAATTTTCGTTCTCTTGTCTTGTTTCTTCCATATTACTTATTTTCTAAAAAGTTTTCTATTAAAGTATTCAACCGAACTAACTCGTCTTGAGTACACATAGATTTATTATTCAACGTAATGATTGTATTAATTAAATAGTTGGTTGTATGAACCGTATTGCCAGATTTTGCAGCAAGCTTCTCAATAAAAGTACTATTTAAATTTTGTGTTTCTAAATGATATTTCGTTCGTATTCTTTCTAAGAAGTAGGTTATCTTCTTGGAAACAATATTCTTATGATTTTCTTCTTTTAGGTATAGATTTGCAATGGTATGTGTAAAATCTTGTGTGGAGTTTTTTAATTGCTTTACTTCAGGAATGGCTCTTTGTTTTCTTCTTGCGTTTAAAAACATAAATAATAACAATCCTGTAAAGGCAACATATAATGACCATTTTAAAGAAGGATGCTCCATGAAAAAGCTTAAAGCCGATGTATCGTCTTCCTGATTTCCTTGATACTTACTTGGCCTAATTTGTGGATCCCATAGCACAGTGCTATTTGGTAAATAACTAAATACATTTTCGACATATTCGTGATTTCCATTCAATAAGAAATAATTAGTAAACACAATGGGTTGTGTATGTAAAAAGACATTTCCTTTTTCATATTTAATCTTTATGAAATTTGGTCGAATGGTATCATTCACATTTTGTGTTCCCAGAATCGTTGTAGTTTCTTTATTATATTCAGAAAAAAAGTTTTTTCGAAGGTTTCTATCATAAGTAAAATTCCTCTTTTTGAAGGAGTTATTTTCTAAAGATATAGTTCCCTTTAATGTTTTTAATTCTTTTATAGAATAAGCATCATCATCTATATTTGTTGTTTTAAATCCTAAGGTTTCTTCTAAGGTATCATTAAAATAATACAAGGAAAGAAACACATCATTACCTACAGAAACAAAATCTAACAATTTCTTTATAGAATTTTTTCCTAATCTATAAGAGGCTTGTTTTACACAAACATAATTTGCAAATTCGGCTTCATAATCATAGTATATATCAATGAAATAATCATCAATATGTTTATTCAATATTTCAACTTCTTGATCTTTAAAAAGTGTTTTTATTTCATTTTGAATAATATAAGTTCCAAAAGGTTCTTTTGATCGTTCTCTAAAATTTTCTCTCCAATTTGTCTCTTTACAACCAGATAAAAGAAATCCGATTAATGAATAGAGTAGTAGTGATATGAATTTTATCTTTCTCATAGTTTAAATTTTTTTTAAGAAAGATTCATATTCCTTTTCTATGGTAGAAAAGTTAGTTTCATTTACAACAAATTCACCATACCACACGTAGTCATAGATATACAGCAAGTAAGAAAAATGTTTTCTTAACTCTATTTTTTTCAAATCAAAAACGTACTCCGAATTTGTTTTGTCTTTATCATAGTTAATCAATTCTTTTTCATGCATTCTTTTTAATAGTAACAGATAATAATATCGGGTCGCTTTTCTAAAATCATTATTTGTAATCGCTAATTTAAGAAGGCTTTCATAATCAGTTTCTGCAATATTTTCTTCGGATTCTTCCTTTACAATTGCCGATTTTTTAATCTTTTGCTTTTTAAATCTCCAAAAATCTGTATTGCCAGCAAGAACACTTTTTACAATAATTAGCACTACAATTAGAGCTAATAAATAAGGGAAAACTGTAGATAAAAAAGTGGTTAGACCTTTAAAAAAATTAAGACTTCTTTGCTCTGTTTCTTTATTGATTGGTTTAACATCTTTCTTTTTAGCTTTCTTCTCTTTGTACTTAAATTCAGCTCCGTTGTATTTTGACTTCAGTTCTTTATCAAAGCTGCGGTCTTCAACAGTATTAGTTCCGTGTTCAACATACTCATATGACGAATCATTTTCCTCAATGTAGTCGTCCTGAGAAAAGGAGCTATAAGCTATAAAAGTCATAAGTATTAAAAGAAATCGCTTCATTATTTAATCTGATTTTTAGCCGCCACCTTAAATGGATAAATTAAATAATAATAACTAATACTTGCTAAACTTAGCGTTATAATAAGAATGCAAACAATTGTAGGAACCTGATTATAATATCTTGTGACGTATCCCTCTAAAAACGCTGCAACAAACGTAAATGGAATTGTGCTTAGAAAGATAAAAAAAGCTTCACGTAACCCTTTTTTAAAGGATTCAAATCGTTTTAATGCACCAGGAAAAAGTATACTAGCACCAATAATATAACCACATGCCGCCTCAATTACCATGGCAAATATCTCGTACGTTCCGTGAATCCAAATTCCTTTTAAACTATCAAAGAAGCTGTTGTTTTGATAAAAGAAAGCTTGGAAAACAGCCACCATAATTCCGTTATATACGATGTAATATCCAGAACCAATTCCTAAAAATAAGCCTGATAAAAACATATTTAATCCAACCCGTAAATTATTGTTGAAGATACCAATGAAGCTTCCCCAAGTACTCCCACTTTTATAAATGGCTAAAGCATCACCACTTTCAATATTTTCCAAAGTTTGGTCGATATAACTGTTCCCTAATATTTGTCTTGCAAAGTTTTCATCATTGAAAGTTGATAATAGTCCAATAAAAAAACAAATGAAAAAGAAAATAAAAGACACATAAAAGTACTTTCTGTATTTATAAGAGAGCAGGGGTACAGTTTCTAGAAAGAAAGTAACTAATGTGTTTTTTTCTTGCTTTTTTGTATGATATATTTTTCCGTAACTTTTTTTTGCTAATTTGTTTAAATAAGGAACTACATTACTCTTGGGGTAAAAGGTTTGTGCATACGATAAATCATTCATGATTTTAATATGCAAATCAGCAATTTCATCTGGAGTTTTTTCAATATTATTTGAAATTACTTCATCTAATTCAAGCCATTTTTCTTTATTTTGCTTTATAAAAGCTATCTCTCTCATAAAGACAAATGTAAAAATTGTATGAAAACGCTACAAATAAATACAACACAAAATGTTAAGATTAATTTTGAAATGGCTAACGTTGGTCAAAGATTACTTGCTTTTGTACTTGATAATATTATCAAATTAGCGTACATATATTTTATAATAGAGTTTTTTGATTTTTCATTAATAGAGGATGCAACAGGTGGTGATCGTTGGTCAATTAAGGCAATTGATGTCTTAATGTTTTTACCAATTACATTCTATTCTTTGTACTCTGAAATCCTAATGAATGGACAAACATTAGGTAAAAAAGTTTTAAAGCTTAGGGCAATCAATATTGAAGGTTTTAAACCATCTTCTGGCGATTATGTTATACGATGGTTTCTTCGTATGGTTGATTTTAATCTTTTTATGTTGTTGTTTGTTTATTTCTATTCAATGGGATATGCCAACCGTTATTTCTTTCTCATTTACATAATATTCTTAGTGGGAAAAACAATTGGTTTCTTTATGATTGTTTTTACCAATAAAAACCAAAGAGTAGGAGATATGGCAGCAAATACTGTTGTAGTTGCCTTAAAAGATGATGCAAGTTTTTCAAAAACTATTTTAGAAAACATTAAAGAAGATTACAAGCCCATTTATCCTAATGTAATTAAGCTTTCAGATAATGATGTCCGAATTATAAAAGATACTTACGTTCGAGCTAAGAAAAAGAAAGATTATAATACGCTGATTAAATTAAGATCAAAAATTGAAGAAGTAACGGATATTAAAAAACCGAAAAATACTACTGACTTAGATTTTATTGCTACACTTTTAAAAGACTTTAATTTTTACACGAAAGATTAAAAATCAACATGTAAAAGGACGCCCGTTTTTGCTTCGTTAGTAACGGTTACTATGTATAGGTTGGTGTAATTAGTTTCGTCTATTTCCAAATACTTCTCTTTCCCAAGTATTTTATTAGCAAAGAACGGAGTTGTGTTACTATGTCCAACAACTAGCACTGTTTTACCTTTAGTTTTTTTCTGAAATTCTTCATCAAACATTTTTCTAGGATCATAAAATTTGATTTTTAAATTATTAGCTTTTGCAGTTGGTCTGGCAGTTTCAACTGTTCTTTTGTAATTCGTGCTATAAACTAAATCGAATTTTATATTAGAAAGTACTTTAGCCCAATATTCAGCTCTTGCATATCCTTTTTTTGTTAAGTCAGGATCTCTATCTTTTTTGTTTGTTAATACTTTGTCGGTATGTCTTAATAGATAATAAGTAGTGGTTTCAGTTTGACTCGAAATTGATTGAATTCCTAAAAAAAATAGAAGTATTAAAATTACTTTTTGCATTGTTATTGATTTATGACTAAAGTACTAAAAAGAAAACGATGTCTAAATGAGACATCGTTTTTTTCTAAAGTTTATCGTTTTATGCTTGTCCTACTAAATCAGATTGATTTCTAAAGACTAATTCCTCATCAAAAGCGTCTAATAGAATTATACTATCTGTGGTTACTTTACCAGATAATATTTCTTTAGATAATTTATTCAGAACTTCTTTCTGAATAACTCTTTTAACTGGGCGAGCACCAAATTCAGGTTGGAATCCTTTTTTCGCTAAGTAAATTACTGCTTCCTCCGTAGCATCTAGTACAATATTCTGTTGAGCAACCATTTTCTTAACACTGTTTAGTTGTATTTCTACAATATCTTTAATGTTTTCATTGGTTAATGGTGTAAACATGATTATATCGTCAATTCTATTCAAAAATTCGGGACGCACACTTTGCTTTAGTAATGTTAAAACTTCTCCTTTAGCTAAGTCCATTGCTGATTCAATATCAGTTTTAAGGTTTTCAAACTTCTCTTGAATTATATGACTTCCCATATTCGAGGTCATAATAACAATAGTATTTTTAAAATCAGCAACTCTACCTTTATTATCAGTTAACCTTCCTTCATCTAAAACTTGTAATAAAATATTAAAAGTATCAGGATGAGCTTTTTCGATTTCATCTAATAAAACAACAGAATAAGGTTTTCTTCTAACAGCCTCAGTTAATTGTCCACCTTCATCATAACCAACATATCCCGGAGGTGCACCAACTAATCTACTAACAGAATGACGCTCTTGATATTCACTCATATCAATTCGAGTCATGGCATTTTCATCATCAAATAAATATGCCGCTAAAGCTTTTGCTAATTCTGTTTTACCTACACCTGTAGTTCCCAAAAACAGGAAAGAACCAATTGGTTTGCTTGGATTTTGTAATCCTGCTCTAGATCTTCTAACAGCATCAGAAACGGCCTCAATTGCTTCTTCTTGACCTACAACCCGTTTGTGTAATTCATCTTCTAATCGTAATAATTTTTCACGCTCAGATTGTAACATTTTAGTTACAGGAATCCCTGTCCACTTAGCAACAACTTCAGCAATATTATCATAAGTTACTTCCTCTTTTATGAGAGCTGTATCTTGTTGTTCTGCTAATAACTTTTGTTGTTTTTCAAGTTCTTCTTGAAGTTCTTTAATTTTACCATAACGTAACTCTGCAACTCGTCCATAATCACCATTCCTCTCTGCTTTTTCAGCCTCAATCTTGAAGCTCTCTATTTCAGTTTTTAATGTCTGAATTGAATCAACAACGGTTTTTTCCGATTGCCATTTAGCATTTATCTCATTTCTCTCTTCCTTTAAATTCGCTAAATCAGCATTTAAAGATTTTAGCTTTGTATCATCATTTTCACGTTTAATTGCTTCAATTTCAATTTCAAGCTGCATAATCTTTCTATCAAGAATATCTAATTCCTCCGGTTTAGAATTGATTTCCATTCTTAATTTAGCAGCAGCTTCATCCATTAAATCGATAGCTTTATCTGGTAAAAATCTACTCGTAATATAACGTTGCGATAGTTCAACAGCACCAATAATTGCCTCATCTTTGATACGAACTTTATGATGTGTTTCATACTTCTCTTTAATTCCACGTAATATTGAGATTGCACTTTCGGTATCTGGCTCATCAACAGTTACTTTCTGGAAACGACGTTCTAAAGCTTTGTCTTGCTCGAAATATTTTTGATATTCGTCTAGAGTTGTTGCTCCAATTGCTCTTAATTCACCTCGAGCTAAAGCTGGTTTTAAAATATTTGCTGCATCCATTGCTCCTTGTCCGCCACCAGCTCCGACCAGTGTGTGTATTTCATCAATGAATAAAACTATATCTCCTTCTGCTGATGTCACCTCTTTTACAACGGCTTTTAATCGTTCCTCAAACTCTCCTTTAAATTTCGCCCCTGCAATAAGAGCTCCCATATCTAAAGAGAAAATTAGTTTATCCTTAAGGTTTTCAGGAACATCACCACGAATTATTCTATGAGCCAAACCTTCAGCAATCGCGGTTTTACCAGTGCCAGGTTCACCTACAAGAATTGGATTGTTTTTTGTTCTGCGTGATAGAATTTGAAGTAATCTTCTAATTTCTTCATCTCTACCAATTACAGGATCCAGCTTACCATCTTGTGCTAATTGATTTAAGTTTTTGGCATATTTATTTAAAGAATTATAAGATTCTTCAGCACTTTGTGAAGTTACTCTATTTCCTTTTCTTAATTCTTCAATTGCTGCTTTTAAATTCTTTTCAGTTATTCCTTGGTCTTTTAAAAATTGAGCAATTTGACTTTTCGATTTAAAAATTGCTAATATTAGATGCTCTATAGAAACGTATTCATCATTCATTTTTTTTGCAATGATTGATGCTTCATTTAAAGTTTTTCCTGCTTCATGCGATAATAAGATGTTCGCTCCCGTTACTTTTGAAAAACTATTTAATTGTTGATCCAGTACATTTTGTACTAAATCTACATTAATGTTCAATTTCTTTAATATAAAAGGAAGCACATTTTCGTCGGCTTGAAACATAGCTTTTAAAATGTGTTCATTTTCTATTTGATTATGACTAAACTCTTGAGCAAGCTGTTGGGCTAGCTGAATAGTTTCTTGTGATTTTATTGTATAATTATTGAAATTCATTTTTATTTTTTTATTATACTTTTGAACAAAATCAGTACCAATTGAAATTTATAAATATTATACGTCATTTTGTCTTGATATTATTGGTTTCAAGTGACTTTTTGTCTTTTCCGAAAGGAATTGGTGCAGTACTCGACAACAAGTTAAAAGTAGAATAATGGGAATTTTTGGAAATATTTTTGGTAAATCAGAAGATAAAAACGATAAAGAAGAATTTAAACAACAAATAAATTGGATTCCGTTAACAAGTTTAGCTCAACTTGAGGAAATTAAGGAAAAATCTAGTCAAAAGTTTATTGGTGTCTTTAAGCATTCAACGAGATGTGTAATTAGTAGGACTGTTTTGAAGAATTTTGAACAAAACTTTCCTGATAACGTTTCAGAGAAAATAGACATGTATTATTTAGATCTTTTAAATTATAGAGATATTTCTAATGAAATTGGATATGAATTTCAAGTGATGCATCAATCTCCTCAATTTTTATTGATTCATAATAAAATAGCTGTTTTACACGCTTCACATTATGATATTACGCAAATAAATCTGGAAAAAAATCTTAAATAAGCCTTTGGTTTATACAAATAGGTTGTATTTTTGAACTTTAAAAAAATCACCTTTTGAGTACTACAGAAACTAAAAATAAAGTTGGTAAGAGTTTATACGATTACCAAAAAGAAGCATTATATAAAATTTTTAAAAGTTTCGAAAACGCCCCTGAGAACTATCATCTATTATATCAGTTACCTACAGGTGGGGGAAAAACTGTTATTTTCTCTGAGATTACACGTCAATACTTAAAGCACTATCAAAAAAAGGTACTTATTATGACTCATAGAATTGAGTTATGTAAACAAACTGCTCGTATGTTGGGTGAGTTTGGAGTTGTTAATAAAATTATTGATAGTAAAGCGAGCTTAGATGATCAAGATGATTATGATTGTTTTGTGGCAATGGTTGAAACTTTAAACAATCGATTGAATGATGATATACTGGATATATCGGATGTAGGTTTAGTTATTATTGATGAGGCCCACTATAATTCGTTCACTAAATTATTTAAATTTTTTGATAAATCTTTCATATTAGGAGTAACAGCTACACCGTTAAGTTCTAACATTAAAATGCCAATGAAAGATAACTACGATCAATTAATCGTTGGAGAAAGTATCGCGGCATTAATTAATAATGAATATTTAGCTAAAGCCAATGTATATTCTTATAACGTCGGTTTAACATCTTTAGAAGTTGGTGCAAATGGTGATTATACAGTAAAATCTTCTGAAGATTTATACACCAATACTAACATGCTATCTAAGTTGTTGCAGGCTTATGAGGAAAGGGCAAAAGGTACTAAAACTTTAATTTTTAATAATGGTATCAATACATCTTTATATGTATATGATACGTTCAAAAGAGCTGGATATCCAATTGCTCACTTAGATAATACGAATACGAAGAAAGAGCGTGATGCGATTCTAAAATGGTTTAATAAAACACCAAATGCAATAATTACATCAGTAAGTATATTAACGACAGGATTTGATGAACCATCAGTTCAGTCAATTATTCTGAATAGAGCAACTAAATCGTTGACATTGTATTATCAGATGATTGGTCGTGGTTCGCGTATTATCCCTGGTAAATCAGAATTTAACGTTATTGATTTAGGAAATAATTTCCATAGATTTGGACCATGGGGAGCTGATTTAGATTGGCAAAAAATGTTCCGAGCACCCAATTTTTATTTAGATAACCTTCTTACAGATGAGGATATCGAAAGTAATTTCAGGTATGAATTACCAGAAGCGGTAAGAGAGGAGTTTGCTAACACAAAGGACGAAGACTTATATTTTGATGTGAAAAGAGTTTATGTAGATACAATCCAGTCAGGTCAAAGTTCAAAGAAAGTTTTAGAAAAATCCATTGAGCACCATGCAAAGATGTGTGTCGAAAATAGTGAAGACGTTTTTGATGCTTTATTGCTAGCAAAACAATTGGGAGGAGATATTGATGATAGAATTCACAGATATTCAAAATGTATTTGTAAGTCTACACATAATTTCATTGATTGGTTACAAGATGATTACAGAAAGAAGCTTAATTCATATTTAAGAAGTAATTTTGATGAAGTATATGAAGATATTCATGGTCATCCACCACCAGAAGAATAGAAAATATTTTAATAAAAAAATCCATTTCAAACTTGAAATGGATTTTTTATTTCTTACAATTAAAATTACATTGGTTTTGCAGGTAATACTTTACCAGAACATTCACCAAATCCGATTCTAATTTTATCATTTTGACAGTAACCTCTCATGATAACAGTATCATTATCATTAATGAATTTGCGTAAAGTTCCATCATTCATTTTAATAGGGTTCTGACCGCGCCATGTTAATTCTAACATTGAACCAAAACTATCTTCAGTAGGACCAGAAATAGTACCACTTCCCATCATGTCTCCTGCATCAACAGGACAACCGTTAACAGTATGATGAGCTAATTGTTGCGCCATTGTCCAGTACATATATTTAAAGTTTGAATTACAAACAACTGTTTCAGATTCATTCTCTGGTTGAATGGCCATCTGTAAGTTAATGTCAAAACTATGTTTTCCTTTCTGTTGTAAATAAGGCAATGGTTTAGGTTCTTGCTTAGGGTTATCCACTCTAAATGGCTCTAGAGCATCTAATGTTACAATCCATGGAGATATCGTCGAAGCAAAGTTTTTTCCTAAAAACGGACCTAAAGGTTGGTATTCCCATGCTTGAATATCTCTTGCAGACCAATCATTAAATAACACAAGTCCAAAAATATAATCTTCGGCTTCATCAACAGATATTCTATCACCTAAATCATTAGAATCGGTAGTTATAAACGCCATTTCTAATTCGAAATCTAGTAGTTTTGATGGTCCAAAATTTGGAGAACCACCTTCTTCTGTAGGTCTTGATTGACCGATTGGCCTATGAATTGGAGTGCCAGAAGGAATTATTGATGAACTTCTTCCGTGGTAACCAATTGGAATATGAAGCCAGTTTGGTAATAAAGCATTTTTAGGATCTCTGAAAAGACTTCCAACATTTGTTGCGTGCTCTTTACTTGCATAAAAATCGGTATAGTCACCAACATGAACTGGTAACAACATTTCTACTTCATCCATTCTAAAGATAACCTTATCTTTATGCTCAGCATGATCTCTTAGTGAACCGTTTTTAACGTCAAAAATATCAGCAATTCTATTTCTAACTAATCGCCATGTTTTTCGACCATCGGCGATGAAGTCGTTTAATGTGTCTTGAAGAAAAATATCATCAGTTAGAGGTATTCCATTAAAATAACCTAATTGATGTAAAGCACCTAAATCTATGGCGTAATCACCAATACGAGTACCTATAGTTATAATATCATCACGAGTTAAAAAAACTCCAAAAGGTATATTTTGAATTGGGAAATCTGAATTCTCTTCAACTTTCAACCACGATTTTCTATTCGGATTATTAGCTGTAATTTCCATTTGTATTTTTAGTTAATTGTTTCATCAAACCTACATATTTTTTCACTTCACAACAAACTTTAATCATTAAAAAAAGAAGATATTTTAAACTCTATAGCATTGAAATAAATATATCCTTCATTATTAGCGCAATTCAAAGTGAAATACTACTTTTGCCGCAAATTAATGTAGCATTATGCAACCGATTAGAAATATAGCAATTATTGCGCACGTAGACCATGGTAAAACTACTTTGGTAGATAAAATTATCGATCAGGCTAAAATATTAGATGAACGTAAAGAGCGTACAGATTTATTATTAGATAATAATGACTTAGAAAGAGAGAGAGGAATTACAATCTTGTCTAAAAATGTATCTGTTAATTATAAAGGTGTAAAAATTAATGTAATTGATACTCCTGGTCACGCCGATTTTGGTGGAGAAGTAGAGCGTGTTTTAAAAATGGCCGATGGTGTATTATTATTGGTTGATGCTTTTGAAGGACCTATGCCGCAAACTCGTTTTGTTTTAGGTAAGGCATTAGAATTAGGATTAACACCTATTGTTGTTGTTAATAAAGTGGATAAAGAAAACTGTACTCCTGATTTAGTTCATGAAAAAGTATTTGATTTAATGTTTGCTTTAGATGCTACGGAAGAACAATTAGAGTATAGAACAATTTATGGTTCTGCTAAGAATGGATGGATGAGTGAAGATTGGCAAGAACCAACAGATAGTATTGTTCCATTATTGGATGCTGTTATCGAAACAATTCCTGAAGCTCCTTATAGAGAAGGATCTCCTCAAATGCAAATTACATCTTTAGATTATTCTTCTTTTAAAGGAAGAATTGCTATTGGTAGAGTTTATCGTGGAGATTTAGAAAAGAATAAAGATTACATGCTATGTAAAGCTGATGGAACTACTAAGAAAGTTAGAGTTAAAGAATTACACGTTTTTGAAGGAATGGGTAAAGCTGAGACTGATAAAGTGAGAAGTGGTGATATTTGCGCGGTTACTGGTATCGATGATTTTGAAATTGGAGATACAATTGCAGATTTAGAAAATCCAGAAGCTTTAGATAGAATTGAAGTAGATAAGCCTACTATGAGTATGCTATTTACTATTAACAATTCTCCGTTCTATGGTAAAGAAGGAAAATATGTAACTTCTCGTCATTTACGTGATCGTTTATACAAGGAAACTGAAAAGAATTTAGCTTTAAGAATTGAGGATACGGATACTGAGGATAAATTCAATGTTTTTGGTCGTGGAATTCTTCACTTATCGGTTTTAATTGAAACGATGAGAAGAGAAGGATATGAATTACAAGTTGGTCGTCCGCAAGTAATATTAAAAGATGTTGATGGTGTAAAATGTGAACCTTATGAAACTTTAGTTATTGATGTTCCTGAAGAATTAGCTTCGAAAGCGATTAATTTAGTTACAATGCGTAAAGGAGATTTATTAGTTATGGAACCTAAAGGAGATTTACAGCATTTAGAATTTGATATTCCATCTAGAGGTTTAATTGGTTTACGTAATAAATTACTTACGGCAACTCAAGGTGAGGCTATTATTAACCATAGATTACGTGGTTATGATGCATACAAAGGAGAGTTTTCTGATTTAGTAAACGGAGCTATAGTGTCTTCTGAAACAGGAAAAGCAACAGCTTATGCAATTGATCGTTTACAGGATCGTGGTAAATTCTTTATTGATCCAAACCAAGAAATATATAAAGGACAGGTTGTTGGTGAAAACTCTAAACAAGATGATTTAGGTGTAAATCTTATTAAAGGTAAAAAATTGACAAACGTTCGTGCATCTGGTTCAGATGATGGAGTAAAAATTGCACCAAAGATTGATATGTCATTAGAGGAATGTATGGAATACATTAAAGATGATGAATATTTAGAGGTAACTCCTGAAAGTTTAAGAATAAGAAAAATTAACTTTAGATAAACTTTAATTCTTAACAGAATGTTAAAAAGCACCCTTTTTGGGTGTTTTTTTATACAAAAACAATAAACGTTTAAATATTCAGTTTAATTGTTAAACAAAATTCATATCTTTGAATAGTCACTTATTAAACTAGTGACAATTTTTTGGCCAAATAACATTTTGTTTATATTAATTATAAAAAGTTTAAACATTTTATTAATCAACCCTAAAGCAATCAAGTAATGACATTAAAATCAATTAAAAAAGTATTCATTCTAAGTTTAGTCTTAGGATTCGGGCTCTTAACTTCATGTGATGATGATAATGACACAAAAATTATAGAAGAAAACCTTGTCGATATAGCTTCTTCTGATAGTAATTTTTCAATATTAGTTCAGGCTTTAGTTAAAGCAGATTTAGTTTCAGCTTTAGAAGCAGACGGAGCATTAACTGTTTTTGCTCCTACTAACGATGCCTTTCAAGCATTATTAGATAAAAAACCAGCCTGGAATTCATTAGATGATATTCCTGTGGATGTATTAAAAGAAGTACTTTTATATCACGTGCTTCCAATTTATGCACCATCACAAAACTTAAGTGATAATCAAGGTGTGGTAACATTAAATGGTGAAGCTTTAACTGTAGACTTATCGAGTGGTGTAAAAATAGAAAGTGCAACTGGACAGTCTGTTTCAGTAACACAAGCTGATATCTTAGCCAAAAATGGAGTTATCCATGCTATAAATGAAGTTTTACTTCCAGGTGAATTACCAAAAGATATTACTGACTTAGCTATTGCTACTCCAGATTTAAGTATTTTGGTGCAAGCATTACAAAAAGCGAATTTAGTTGCTGCGCTACAAGCTGACGGTCCTTTTACGGTTTTTGCTCCTACAAACGCAGCATTCCAAGCATTATTAGATTCAAACGCATCATGGAATTCGCTAGACGATATCCCTGTGGATGTTTTAACTAATGTTTTATTATTCCACGTTGTAAGCGGTAATATCAAATCTACCGATTTATCTGACACTTATGTAAATACTTTAGCAACAGGTCCTAATAGCGAAGCACTATCTTTGCAAGTTGAAGTTACTGGAGGAATTGAGTTTAATGGTGACTCTAAACCTGTTTCAGGATTAATAGATATAGAAGCTTCAAATGGAGTAGTGCATGTAATTGATAAAGTTATGATGCCTGCTAACGTCGTTACCTTAGCATTAAACAATGCTGGTTTCACTTCTTTAGTGGCTGCTTTAACAGATTCAAGGCATACTACTGACTTCGTATCAATTTTAAGCGGAGATGGACCATTTACAATTTTTGCTCCAACAAACGCAGCATTCCAAGCTTTATTAGATTCTAACGCTTCTTGGAATAGTTTAGCTGATATTCCAATTGCTACATTAGATGCAGTTTTAAAGTATCATGTAATTAATGGAGCAAACGTTCAAGCTGATCAATTAACAAACGGAGACGTAACAACTTTAGGAGGTACAATCACTATAGATTTAACTTCTGGAGCACAAATACAAACATCAAGCATGCAAACAGTCAATATTTTAGTTGGTGCAGCTACAAATGATGTTCAAGGTACTAATGGTGTAATCCATGCGGTTGACACGGTGTTATTACCATAGTTATTTAAACATTTGTTATTAGTAAGAACCACTCGAAAGAGTGGTTTTTTTATACTTTAAATTAAAGAATTGTATAAGGTATTTTTAATAGATTTGGATTCTGTTATAATAAAAATATCGCATGTCTTTTTCTAGAAGAATTGGTTTATTATTAGCTCCTTTAGTTTTTATAGTATTCCAAATATTACCATTTTCATTAATTTCAAGTTCCGCAGATGCTGTAATTGCTGTTGCTCTATGGATGATTATTTGGTGGATAACTGAAGCTGTTCATATTGCTGTTACATCTTTATTACCATTAATTTTATTTCCTCTCTTAAAGGTTATGTCAATCAGCGAAGTAGGAGCAAATTATGGGAGTCCCATTATATTTTTATTCTTCGGAGGTTTTATTTTGGCCTTAGCATTGGAGAAAGTTAATTTACACAAACGCATTGCTTTGAGCATCGTAAAATTAACTGGAACAACTCCGAATAAAGTTATTTTAGGTTTTATGATTGCCACAGCTTTTATGAGCATGTGGATTAGCAATACAGCGAGTACTGTAGTGATGTTACCAATTGCATTATCTGTGATTAAATTACTAATTACAGATGAGGACGGATTTACAAAACAAGATCGAAACTTTGCATTAAATATCATGTTAGGTATTGCGTTTTCTGCAAACGCAGGAGGAATTGCTACAGTTATAGGAACTCCACCGAATTCAGTATTAATCGGATTATTAGAAAATCAATATAATATTCAGATTTCATTTGTGAAATGGATGTTAATGGGTTTACCGTTTTCCATGTTAATGATTTGGTTTTCTTATATCGTACTAACAAAATTGATGTTTCCTTGTAATGCAATAAATTTTTCTCAAACTGAAAATGTTATTAATGATGAATTAAAAAAACTAGGAAAAATATCCAAAGAAGAAAAACGAGTTTTATTGGTATTCGGAATTACGGTTTTTTTATGGATTTCAAGAACTATAATTAATGAAATATTTCCAAGATTAAAGTTATCGGATACCATTATTAGTTTGATAGGTGCCGTATCGTTATTTGTAATTCCTATGAATTTTAAAAAAGGAACTTTTGTGCTGGATTGGAAGTATACCGAGAAATTAGCTTGGGGAATATTAATTTTATTTGGAGGTGGATTATCTCTGGCCAAAGGAATGGCTTCAAGTGGAGTAGTAGATGTTATTACTGATTCTATTCAACATAGTGGATTTAATCCATTTATAGTAATTAGTTTACTAATAGTGCTAATGTTATTTATGACAGAATTAATGAGTAATGTTGCATTAGTTGCAGTTTTAGCACCAGTAATTGCAGGAATAGCAATTGGTTTTGGTGTGCCGCTATTGTATGTTTTAATTCCGGTAACAATGGCATCTAGTTGTGCATTTATGTTACCTATGGCAACACCACCAAATGCTATTGTATTTGCAAGTGGATATATTAAAGTAAAACAAATGGTAAGAGCTGGAGTTTTACTGAACTTTATTGCTGTAATACTATTAATTTTATACTACAAATTTATCATTCCATTAATATTCTAAATATCTTTGGGCCATGGTAAATTTGGAACAGTTTTTTAAAGAGTTAAATAGTAGTATAACAGATGATAATTTTGTCAAAATTACGTTGAGTAAACCCATTAGTAAGAGTTTTGGATTGCCTAATGTGTACGTACGTTTAGTTCTTATTAAAAATGAACAACAGCTCCAATTTACATATAGATATAATACCAATGACCAAACAAAGAACTTTAGTTTAGAAGATGGAATTGAAGAGATTTCTATGTTACTAGATGAAAAGTTTCGAGCAGCTACATTATTTACTCTAGAAAATGATGTAATGGTTATGATCTCTAAGAAGAAGAAAGTATCTATTAGAAAAACAGCTCCAAGTTTTAAAAACAAATTACCAGAAGTTCACGACAAGCCAAAAACGAAAAGAATATTGCTTGAAAGCAAGTATTTACAGTATTTAGGTATTACCGATAAAAACCATAAAGTAATTCCGAAAATGGCGGATAAGTACCGTCAAATCAATAAATATCTTGAAATTATAGAGAATTTATTAGTTTCAGTAAATACAGGAAAACAATTACATATTGTGGATATGGGTTCGGGTAAAGGTTATTTAACTTTTGCTTTATACGATTACTTGATTAATATCCGAAATTATAACGTATCCATTACTGGAATTGAACTACGTGAAAATCTAGTGGATTTTTGTAATGATATTGCACAAAAATGTGATTTTAATCATTTGAATTTTGTTGCGCAACGTATTGAAGAATATGACAATAGTAAAATTGATATCCTAATAGCTTTACATGCTTGTGATACTGCAACAGATGATGCTATTTATAAAGGATTAGTAGCAAATGCTGAGTTGATAGTTTGTGCTCCATGTTGTCATAAACAAGTTCGTCAACAGGTAAAAGGAATAGAGCAGGAGAGTCCGTTATTAAAATATGGTATTTTTAAGGAGAGACAGTTCGAAATGGTTACGGATACTATTAGAGCGTTACTTTTAGAAAAACATCAATACAATACCAAAGTCTTTGAGTTCATAAGTAGTGAACATACGCATAAAAATGTGATGTTAGTTGGAAGTAAATCCAGCAAGAAAAAAGATACGGAAACAATCGATAAAAAGATTGAAGATTTAAAGGAGTTATATCATATTAAGAGTCATTATCTGGAGACTCTTCTGTAGTTGCATCCGAGTCTAACATTTTTTCGAATCTCCATATGGAAACTTTTTGTATTCTTAACATTCTTTTTGATAATTCTGGATTGTAAGAATTGCGTGAAGATTGAAAACCAATCCAATTTGGGAAGTATCTTTTAGCTAATTTGTAGATACTCCTATCAAATTTTTCTGATCTCAAATAACCGTGTTCATTATTGTTTAGTCCAATTACGAGGCTTGTTCGATAAGAAATAACAAATTGAAATCCTTGGATAAGGGGAAATTTTGTGTCTAGTAAACCTTCATCATCCCAGTAAAAACTTAATGACCATCCATCAATTTCCATTTTTGGATTTTCAATATCAGAAGTAGTTGGTAAACTATTTTTATAACGGAAAAAAATAAACCAAATCTTTATATATACAAGTAAACTTATTAGCATATTTTCCTTTTCAGAGAATTACATCAAAGATAAAGGTAAACACTTTACAAATCAATCTCTTTCAAAGCATTGATATTGTTTCTTTCCAAAAAGGCGTCAATAGTTTCAAAGTGTTCAATTACTCGTTTATCTTTAAACTCAAAAACTTTTTCAGATAAACCTTGTAAAAAGTCACGATCGTGCGATACTAAAATCAAAGTTCCGTCAAAATTCAAAAGTGCTTCTTTTATAACATCTTTTGATTTTAAATCTAAGTGATTTGTTGGCTCATCTAATATTAAAAGATTCACAGGTTCTAGCAGTAGTTTAACCATCGCTAAACGAGTTTTCTCACCTCCAGAAAGAACTTTTACTTTTTTCTCAAGATCATCTCCACTAAACATAAAACGACCTAAAATATTCTTTATTTGAGTACGAATATCGCCTTCTGCAACCTCATCAACAGTTTGGAAAATAGTTAATTCCGGATCTAATAAAGAAGCTTGATTTTGAGCAAAATATCCAACTTTTGCATTGTGACCTAAACCGCATTCTCCTTCAAAATCAATTTCACCCATAATAGCTTTTATCATGGTAGATTTTCCTTCGCCATTTCGACCTACAAAAGAAACTTTTTCTCCACGAGCAATAGAGAAACTAGCATCTTTAAATACAGTAAGATCTCCATATGTTTTAGTCAGCTCATTCACTTTTACAGGATAATCTCCGGATCTTGGAGAAGGAGGAAAACGAAGTTTTAAAGCAGAAGTATCTACTTCATCAATTTCAACTGGAACTAATTTTTCTAGCATACGTTCTCTCGAAGCGACTTGATTTGTTTTAGAATAGGTTCCTTTAAATCGTTCAATAAATGCTTTGGTATCTGCAATAAATTTTTGCTGTTCCTGATATGCTTTTAATTGATGAGCTCTTCTTTCCTTACGTAACTCTAAATAATGAGAATAATTTGCTTTATAATCATGAATTGTTCCCATAGTAACTTCAATAGTTCTATTGGTGATATTATCAATAAATGCTTTATCATGGGAAATTACAATAACAGCTTTAGCTTTGTTTAATAGGAAGTTTTCTAACCAAATTACAGATTCAATATCTACGTGGTTAGTAGGCTCATCTAATAAAATTAAATCAGGTTTTTGAAGTAAAATTTTAGCCAATTCAATTCTCATACGCCAACCTCCACTAAATTCAGAAGTAGCTCTTTCAAAATCTTCTTGTTTAAAACCTAAACCTTTTAATGCTTTTTCAACTTCAGCTTCATAATTAACTTCCTCTAAAGCATAATATTTCTCTCCTAAATCAGAAACACGTTCAATAATTTTCATGTACGCGTCAGATTCATAATCTGTTCTTGTTTCTAATTGTTTATTTAAATCATCCATTTCAGCTTTCATATCAAAAATAGCTTGAAAAGCTTTGGAAGCTTCTTCTTTAACTGTACAATTATCTTCAATCAATAAATGTTGAGGAAGGTAGGCAATAACTGTATCTTTTGGACAGCGAACACCACCTTTAGTAGGAGAGTTTAATCCAGCAATAATCTTCATCATTGTTGATTTTCCTGCTCCATTTTTTCCCATTAATGCAATTTTATCGTTTTCATTAATTACAAATGAAACATCGCTAAATAAGGCTTTACCATTAAATTCAACGGTTAATTGATCTACAGATATCATATTTTATGATTTAAAGCTGCGAAAATAATGATTTATGTATTCATCTTAATGTTTTAAGCTTATTGTTTATCTTGATAAAGATTAGTTTACAAAAATAGATTTACTTTATTGTCTATAGTTTTTTTACAAATGTTTTACTTGTAGATTTTCGCTAATCATTTAGTCTATTTTTTAATAAAAAATCAATAAAAAAAATTTTAGGTAATAAAGTTTGAAAAATGCTTATTTCGAATAGATAAATACTACACTTAGAAATATTAAAACTATATAACGAAGTGTTTATATTTTATAAAAAACCAATACTAGAAAACTAAAAGTATATATGATTCTTTGGGGAATTATTTTGTAATTAAGTGTAAATTAGAATATGAATATTAATAAATTTGACCTGAAAATTTATATGTCGACTAGCTAAGTTTATAAAGGTTTTAATTATTAGATAATAGGCTCTCACGTTTCGAAGTGTTTTTTAAACAAAAAAAAGACCCTTTCAATAAAAAGAGTCTTTCCAAAGTTTAATAAAATTTATCTTACTAGCAATTTAAAAGAAAACAAATTATTTTCTGTCTTACCTCTTATAAGGTATAAACCTTGTGTAAGAGATTGTATTTTAAAAGTATGGTTTTGGTTATATTCTCCCTTAAAATCCATTACTTTTTTACCAGTGATGTCAAATACTTTTACATTTTCAACGGCTTTATTAATTGTTATAGAACCATTACTAGGGTTAGGGTAGAAGCTTACATCAGAACTATTTAAAATAATATCTTCATTTGAAAGCGTTACGGCCGAACTTCCATATATTTTAAACTCACCTGGCTGTAATAAAACACTTTGATTTACATTCGTCACGTTTATGGTATTTGCTTCGTCTAGCAGGTCGTACCAAGTTCCGGTTTGTTGAAATCCTGGAATAGCAGCTTGTTCGGTTATACCGAAATTACCAATTATAGTAATATATTGTAAATCATCAGATGCATTATCATTTGTTAAATGAATTCTTTTAATACCTGTTGAGGCAGCTACATCAAGCGTAAAATCAGAAGTTCTGAAAATATCCTCCTGCTTTTTTAAAGCGATAAGCTTTGCCCAGGTATCGTATAAAGATTTTCTGTTCGCGTCGTTTACATATTCCCAACGAATTGGCTTATTTCCTGTTCTTCCATTGAAATCGATGCTGACCTCATAGCCTAATTCACCAAACTGCCAAATCATTTTTGGACCTGGGATTGTAAAATAAAATGCTCCTGAACCTTTTTGTCGCTCTAATGCAGTTGCTAAATCTTGTGTGTTATAAGAAGCATTTGAGTTACCAAAATTTAAATTTCTGTACATGGTTCTCTCTTCATCATGACTTTCCATGTAAGCAATGTTCGCAGGAGTTGTCCAACCTCTATTTTTATAAGAAATCCAAGAAAAATTAGATTTGTTACTATCATGATAACCCATTGAAGTTTCACTATAATTTGGATTTAAATTACTCCACATCATAATTCCTTTACCTTCACCTAATCTGTAGTTTACCCATTCTGTTTCCTCTTGATTAGTTCCTAAATGCTCAAAAATTACATAGAAATCCGGATCAACTTCCCATTGATAATCAGCATATTCTTTTAAAACGGCAACTCTATCTGCTTGCATTGCACTTGTGCAACTTTCATCTGAAGCAGTACAATTTTGTGTAAATCCTTTAGTTAAATCCCAACGGAATCCATCAATTTTATACTCTTCAATCCAATATTGAGTAGTTCTTTTTACATAATCTTTAGTGGCTTGTTGGCTGTGATTAAAGTCATTAAATACATTGAAAGAGTGTCTTGCTGTTTCATTGAAAAATGGACTATCGACAGATGCTTGTCCACCGTAATTTCCGTTGTCTGTATTCCACATTCTGTAATATGGATTTTGACCAGTAGCATGATTATAAACAACATCAAGAATTACGGCTATTCCTCTTTTATGACATTCATCAACAAGTTGTTTAAATGCAGTTTTCGTTCCGTAATACTTATCTAAAGCCATATGAAATGAAGGGTTATAACCCCAAGATTCATTACCATCAAACTCACTAACAGGCATAAACTCGATTGCATTTACTCCTAACTCCTGTAAATAATCTAATCTGTCTTTTACAGCATCAAAACTGTGTAAAGCATCAAAGTCTCTAATTAATAATTCATAAATAACTAAATCAGTCTTTGCTGGTCTATTAAAATTTGTTACTTCCCAAACAAATGGAGCATCACCAGTTCTCAATAAAGTAACTGCATGATTCGTTTTTCCTGTTGGATATGCGGGTAAATTAGGGTAAGTCACCGCATCAATAAATTGGTCATTACTCTCTGTAAGAACAACAGTTGAATATGGATCTGCAACTCTCAAATCAGCTTCAATGAAGTATTGATACATATGATCTGTTTGAGCAGTTAAACCCGTTAATTCTATCCAAAAGCGATCTTTTGAACTATCCTTTTTCATTAAGTAATTATTGTCCAGTTTCCAATCGTTAAAATCTCCAATAACATGAACAAACTCCTTTCCTGGGGCATAAAAAACTAAAGTAGCTTTTGTAGGATCAGTATCATTTAAATTTAGTCCGTCTAACATTCCATTAGGTAACGTCTCTTCAACAACTGTAGGTCTAACTACAATTTCAAAAGTTTCTGTTTGTGTTTCAGAACCATCTGTAGCTTCTAACTCGAAGATGGTATTTTCTGTTACATTAGTGTTAAAGGAATAACTTGTAATTCCGTTTTGAGTATCAATTGAAGTATCATTCGCTTTTAAGTTAAAATCGGCAGCTAAAGTAGCAGTTGCAGCAATTGAAACATTATCTCCAGAATTTATGATGGTAACATCTGATGATGGAGAAGTAAGGTTTAACTGAAATCTACCAACCTCAAATAATTGATCTTGAGATTTTTTATCTCCTGTTCCATCTTTAGCTTTTACTAACATTCCAATTCTACCAATTCCTGTTCTATTATAAAAAGTGGTAGGAGTGAAGGTGAAAGAATAGGTTCCATCCCCATTATTAGTTAATTTTTGAGCTTCATTTGAATTTGTCCAGCTTCCATTTGTTGGAGAATCCATAATATTGGCATCGTTGGAGTCAAAAGACCATGCCCAAAGATATATATCTGTAACACCCCAAGCAGTTGGATTAACATTTGATACTGTAACAGTTATTTCTTCATCTTCATTAAACGTACTAGGGTTGACTGAAAACGTAACATTTTGTTGCTGAGCGAAGAACGTCAGGTTCATTAAAAATGTTAAAAGTAGAAAGAATTTTTTCATTTTCGATTTTAATTAAAAAGCAAAAACTACCCATCACTAGTAATTTAGTAAATGGATAGTTTTATTACATATATGTTATACTTTTTTAAGGTTGCTTAGTATACGTTGGATTTGCAGGGTCTGAGAAGTCAAGAACAAAAGTAAAGGTTCCTGCAACAGTAGATAAATTAGCACCTCCTGCTTCTAATACTCCATCACCACCGTTATCTCCATAATTAACAGCCCAATCATTGTTTGATCTAAACTTATATTCACCATCAATTAGTGTAACATCTCTTAAAATCCAAATATCATCAAAAGGACGGGACCAATCTCTTGTAAATTGTGCATCTGGAGTTGCTCCCCAGTCGTTATATGCACCACCAACTAACCCCCAAACATTATCAATTTCTTCAAGAGTATAGGTTTTATCATTTAAATCAACAGTAACAATGTAGATACCAGCAGTAGTCGCAATATTAGCACCTCCATCTTCTAACGAACCATCAGCACCATCATCTCCGTAATTCACTGCCCAATCATTGTTCATTCTAAACTTCATTTCACCATCTAGAAGTGTGACGATTCCTCTAAACACATCAGAATATTGATCATACTCTAACATAAAATCAGAAGTAGCTCCCCAGTTGTTATAAGCAGAACCTACAATTCCTAAAGAAAAAGCTTCAATTGTATACGTGTTATCATTAAAGTTTAGAGTTACTTTATAAGAACCAGCAGTAACAGCGATGTTTGCTCCACCTGCTTCAATAGTTCCGTCAGCGCCATTATCACCAAAGTTATTTGCCCAGTCGTTATTTTCTCTGAACTTAATTTCACCGTCAGTTAAGGTAACATAAGCAGCTAATACACCATCAACATCTGTTTTAAAGAATGGTAAATCAGGATTTGCTCCCCAGTTATTTGCAGCAGAACCTACAATACCCCAAGTAGTAGATAAATCTAAAACTGTTAAGTAAGTAGTAACTGTTACTGTCATCGGGTCACCAATTCTTTCTAAAGTTTCATTAGTAGAATTTGTAATAACCGAACGTAGACGTAATTGGATATCACCTGTAGTGTCAGGAGCAATTCCTAAACCTTGTGCTACAGAGTTTAACTTTGCATGCGTTACGTTAATTGTGTTACTATTTGTTACCATAGCAACTTCAACAGGACTATCGAAAGTTCCTGAGGCAGTATCTGCTTCAAGATAATATTCAACAGTAACACCTAAGTTAGAATCTAATATAGGGTCGTTGATTATTATTGAAAGCGCATTTTCATCATTTTGATCTAAAGTTAACGTGAAAGAATCACCATCTGCTAATCCGCTTTCAACAGTTGCAGGATTTACAGGATATGTAGTTACTAACAACAAAACTTGGTTACTAACATTTTCACCAGCTTTAACTCTTAAAAATACTGGAACATCAGAAAAGTTTGTAATACCAGCTTGGTTAATTGCATTGTTAAACGCAGTAACACTCATGGTAAAAGATTTTTCTGTAGCAGTTCCTAAACTTAAAGGACTTGTAAATGCATCATCAGTAGCCATCTCAACTTCATAAGAAGTACTACTAGTTACTTCATCTTTCCAAGTTATTGTAAAAGCAGGATTATCTGGTAAAGAGTAATTTAAAAATACACTCGAAATACCTGGCATTTCCAACTCAAATACTGGATCAGATTGTGTTAAATTTAAACTTTCTTCCGTTTCACAAGAAACTAATAAGAAAACGGTAGCAATTAGCGCTAAACCTATTTTATTTATAATTTTTTTCATCTTTCCTTTGATTTAAGTTATAGATTTAATGGAACTAAGATGTACTCACCGGTTAAATCATTAAACCAGATATCATAATCATCCTCAACAATAACAGGAATACTAGCACCACCATTTGTTGCTACTCCTGAGAAAGATGTATCACTTCCCCATAATGCACCAGCACCTGTAGCAAATTGTAAGTTACCTGGCTTTAAACGAACAGCACTTGCGTACCAAATATGTCCGTCAAATGATAATTGAGCTAAAGATGCGGCTGTATCTAAAGCTGTTCCTTGAGCAGTTAAGCTCATAGGACTAGTACTTCCTGAAGCGTCAAACGATTCAAAAGAGAATGTTTTTGTAGCAAAATTAATAGTGAATGTGTAAAATCCAGGAGTAATATTTGCAGCGCCAGCAGTTGGAAATCTTTCAGGATCTGTTCCACCACCAGGATTCACTTCAATTGTAGAACCATCGTTAGTTCCCCATTGTGGTTGCCATAAACCTTTTGTTTCTAAAACTTTAAATTGACCATTACTGAAATATCCAGTATATCTAAATAAATTTTCATCGTTTGAGTCTCTAAATAAAGCTGGATTGTTATTGTTGTTATCCCAACCAGGTGAAGTTCCGTCTCCAACTAAATAATAATCATCAAATACATAGTTGAAATATGGATAAACACTCATACTAATGGTATTTGAAGTTGCAGGCAGTCCGTTTTGAGTACCTAAAGATGAAACAACTCTCGCATATAAAGTTGTCCACTCAAAAGGATTTAATCCTGCGTTACCAGCAGCTGAATTTAATTCTGCCATAGAAAAAGTTACTGCATTTTCTCCTGTAACAGCAGAAGCTACAACAGGATTAGTAAAATTTTCATCATTTGCAAACTCAATACTGTAAACAACAGATGCTTGCTGACCATAATCTGCGCTAGACCAGTTTAAGGTTAGGGCAGGAGTAGCTGTATTTACAGGATCAAGTTCGATATCTGTGATACTCAAGCCTTGTAAAACAGGAGCTGTAGGATTATCAGAAACTGTAAATGTTTCAGTGCTATCATCACATCCTACAATACCTACTAAGAAAGTAAGTAATGTGATATATGTTAATTTAAATATATTTTTCATTTTTAGTTCTGTATTATTAATACCCAGGGTTAGGCGTTAAATTTGGATTTGATGCCATACTGTTTGAAGGAATAGGATATACATTGAAATGTGCAGGAATTGCAATTCCGTTACTAGCATTTCCTTTCCATGCCCAGTTATAGTTACCTCCGGTAAACTTGTTGAAACGAATTAAATCTTGTCTTCTGTGTGCTTCCCAGTGTAACTCTCTAGCTCTTTCATCTAGGATAAAATCTTCAGTTAAATCTGTAACTGTTACTTCTTGAGGATTGTTAGCTCTTGTTCTTAATGCGTTTATATAAGTAACTGCTTGACCAATTGTACCTCCAGTACCACCTTTCATAACAGCTTCAGCGTACATTAAATAAACATCTGCTAGTCTAAATAATGGGAAATCTGTATCAACAAAAGTTTGATCAACTCCTGGAGTTCCTGTAGAACCAAGGTTAGAATATTTAGCAATAATAAATCCTTCATCTCTATCAGAAATATCTGTGATAATATCGCTTCTATCTTGAGTGATTAACGTGTTTCTAGTATCTGTTAAGAAAGCACCACCAGTAAATAAATCAGCAAATTGCTTTCTTACTCTTAGGGCACCTCCCCATCCACCTTCACCAACACCTAAAGAAACGCCGTTCTTCTCTAAACTTCCAACAGCACCATTAATCATAACAGTAGTAGGTCCGAAGTTTTGTGTTGTTAATCCGTCAGATATTAATGGAAAAATAATTTCATTAGTTGCATCACTAACATTGTTATCTGCTTTAAATAAATCCAAATAATTAGTAGCTAAAGAATAACCGCCACCAATAATTTTGTTACAGTATTCTATACAGTCAGTATATCTATCAGTTCCTAAATAAACTTCAGCATTCAGATATATTTTTGCAAGAATCATCCAAGCAACACCTTTGTCTGCTCTTCCGTATTCGTTAGTGTTAGGATCCATTAGGTCAGCTTCGATAGCCTTTAACTCTGTTTCAATGAATTGGAATAATTCTGCTCTCTCAGCTTGAGGAGGATTGAAATTTGTTACAGGATCATTTTCAGTAACTAAAGGAGCTTTTCCGAATAAGTCCATTAAATGATAGTAAGCTAACGCTCTTAATAATCTTGCTTCAGCTCTATAAGTAACAATATCAGCTCTAACAGAAGCAGAAACATCACGAGCATCTAATTTCTCGTCGGTAGTTTCTCTTAGGAAATTATTAGCAAAAGCTACAGAAACACTTGCTCTACCGAACATACCGTATAATAATGGGTTACCAGCCGTCCAAATATTTCGTTGAATTTCACGAACACCTGGATCGTTTTCGTAAGACCAAATCATTTGGTCTGCTGATAATGTTTGTAAATAAACTAAAGTACGTCCATATTGACTTGTACCAGCATCTAATCCTTGAATATTAGAACTCCCAGCACCGTCGACACCCGTTAATGATAAGTTTGCATAAACACCTGCTAAAACTTCTTTGTAGGCATTTTCATCTTCAAACAATTCTTCACTTAAAACTGTTTGATCATCTTCAGGAGTAATATTTAAATCATCAGTACAAGAAGAAATAAATGTTAATCCTATAAAGGTAATTACTACCGTAAAAATTTTGTTATAATATTTTTTCATTTTCTTCTGAATTAAAATTTAACATTAGCACCCACCATAAAGTTTCTTGATCTAGGGTAGATAGTATTATCTATTCCACCAAAAACTTCAGGATCTAAACCACTATAATTGGTAATTACAAATACATTTTGTACACCTGCCCAAATTCTTACTGAATTTTTATTAAACTTCTTGATTGGTCTATCAAAAGTGTAACCTAATGTAATATTATCCATTCTTAAGAAAGAGGCGTCTTCTAAATAAATATCAGAATTAATAACGTCTGAAGTATTAACGAAATTAGTGTTCAAAACAGAACTAGGAATGTTTCCTAATACTTCGTTATCTTGCAAGAATGCTAGTTGTGCTCTTGCTGAATTTACGTTATTATAAACATAATTACCAACATTAGCTCTTAAGTTAAAAGATAAATCAAAGTTTTTGTAATTGAAATTTGATTGGAATCCAAAACTTAAATCAGCAGCAGGATCTTCTTTTAAATAACGGTCATCGTCATTAATTACTCCGTCATCATTTAAATCTGCATAAGCACCTTCGATTGGATTACCTGCACTATCATATAATTGCTTGAAAACATGGAAAGAGTTTGGAGCAAATCCTTCTCTTAAAAGTTGAATTGTATTTCCTGTTCCACCTGCTGTTCCACCAGTTCTAACATCTTGACCGTTTGCTAATTCAGTAATTTCTCTATCTAAATAAGTCATGTTGAAATTAAAGTTCCAGTTAAGATCTTCAGTATTTATAATATCACCATTTAAAGAGAATTCAATACCGTTAATTTCTAATTGACCAATATTTTGAATTACACTGTTAGCAAAGTTTACACCATCTGGTAATGCAGCATTGAATAATAAATCATCCGAAACTTTATTAAACCAGTTGATAGATCCGTTGAATTTGTTATTAAATAATCCATAGTCTAAACCAAATTCCAACGTTGTAGTTTCTTCCCATTTTAAATCTGGGTTAATTACAGAAGGAATAATGGCTCTAATTGGATTATTTGCGAACTGGAACAAAGAGTTTTGATTTCCAAAACGATACCTACTTAAATAAACATCATTTACGTTTGGTAAATTTTGTTGACCAGTTAAACCATAACTAGCTCTTAATTTTAAGTCTGAAATAACATTTGAATCCGCAAGGAATTCTTCATTACTAATTTTCCAAGCAAAAGCCGCTCCTCCGAAATTACCCCAACGATTGTTAGCGCTAAAACGAGAAGTTCCGTCTCTTCTGTAGTTTAATGTTAATAAATATTTGTTTAAGAAATCAACATTTAATCTTCCAAAGAAACCGATATTCACAACATCAGTTGCAGCAAAGGTGTCAGCAAATGAAGCTGGATCTAAAACATTTCCAGAAGTACCTCCAAACTCTTCGAATTTTTGGTAAGAATATCCTGCTGTAGCATCTAAAGTAACTTTATCAAATGCTTTTTTATAATTTAAATAACCATCTAATAATCGGTTACTTCTCTCTGAAAATCCTGTTGAATTCACTCCGGCAAATAACAAGTTAAGATCAGCAGCTCTACCATAATTAAAGTTGCTAGTAAAACTAGTTTCACCTTCAGCTTTATCAAAACCTAGATTTAAAACCGCTCTTAATTCTGGTAAGAAATGAAACTTATAATCGAAATTAAGATTTCCAAAATGTCTGAATACTTTACCTTGACTGTTAGCTAATAGTAAAGCAGCAACAGGGTTTTTCGTAGTGTTTAACAAATTGCTTCCATTTCTATGCTCGTAGAAACCTCCAAAAGGAGAACTTGAATCTCTTACAGGTTGTGTAGGGTCGAATCTCAAAGCAGCTCCAATTTGTCCTGAATCAGCAAACCTACTATCTTCAAAGTTTCTATTGTAATTTAAGTTAATTTTTAAATGATCATTAAAGAATGATGGATTCATAGATAACGAAACATTCTTTCTGTTAAATTGAGACGTCAATAAAGAACCTTCTTGGGTTGTAAAACCAACAGATAATCTTGTTGGGATAAAACCAAGAATTCCCCCTTTAACAGTTGCGTTAATTAAAGAAGATCCTGTAGTTCTAAATATTTCATCTTGCCAATTGGTGTTCGCATTACCTAATAAGCCAACATCTCCCGGTCTTTCTTGTTGAATGATGTTTCTAAATGCATCTGCAGAGAAAACATCTACTCTGTCTAATACTTCTCCGAAAGTGTACTGATAGTCAACATCTAAAGTGTAGTCCGATTTACCTTTTTTGGTTGTAATGATAATTACTCCATTCGATGCTCTCGAACCATAAATTGCTGTTGCAGACGCGTCTTTTAATACTGAGAAAGACTCGATATCATTTGGATTAATGTTCGCTAAAACACCTCTAGAACCTGCAACACTATTTTCTTCAATTGGTAATCCATCAATTACAATTAACGGACTATTAGAAGCACTAATTGACGAACCACCACGAATGGTAATTTGAGATCCTGACCCTGGCGCTCCACTTGTTCTAATTTCAACACCAGAAACACGACCGCTTAAAAGGTTTTCAGGTGTTACAATGTTACCTTTTGTAAACTCTTTTTCAGTAATCGCTTCAACAGATCCAGTAGCATCTTTAACCGTAGTTGTACCATAACCTACAACTACAACTTCATCTAATACTTGAGCTGAATCCTCTAGCTCTACATTAATAGTAGTAGAATCTCCTACGGTAACTTCTTTAGTTTTTAAACCAATGAAAGAAAAAACAAGAACATCTGTAGACTTTACATTTGTTATTTCATAGTTCCCGTCGAAATTCGTTTCTGTACCTTTTACTTGACCTTTAATAATGATAGAAACACCAGGTAAAGGTTCTCCAGTAGACTTCTCAGTAACCTTACCTTTAATTGTTTGTTGGGCGAAGCCAAACAAACTTAAAAGGAACAGTGTTAAACTGAGTAATTGTTTAGTTTTATTCATGTGTAAATTCTTAAATAAATAAGTAAAATTTGAATTGTTTGTTATATCAATAACCTTTGTTCTGCGATGTGAATATAGCTATTAAAATGAAGCTATAACCTTTGCGAATCCTACGAAAACGATTTCGTGTTGATAACTTTTTAACTTTAACTTAACGTATTGATAATATTATCTAAAATTTTTATGAGTTTTGTAAAATAACATGGATAAAATTAGTTTTAAATCAACCAAAAATCATATCGTTAAAATATCCTTATATATTTTAGGTTTTTTTTATAAATGCGCTATTGATTTTAATATAATGATAATACCGAAATAGTCCAATTGATTCAACCTCTTTTTTCTTAATCAAATAAATTATGAAACCAAAAATTACCATTAAAATAATAGCCAAAGAACTTGGTGTTTCCACATCAACAGTATCTAAAGCTCTTCGTGATAGTCATGAGATTTCTCATGAGACTAAAGAACGAATTAAGGCTTATGCCAACTATTATAATTACAGACCTAATAACTTGGCCTTACAGCTTCGGAATCAAAAAACAAAAGTGATTGGAATTATTTTACCAAAAATAGTTCACCATTTCTTTTCTACGGTTATTAGTGGAATAGAGAAGGTCGCAAATGAAAAAGGGTATAACATCATGGTATGTTTTTCTAATGAAGATCAAGAAAAGGAAATCGAAACAATAAATGTTTTAACGAACGGGAGTGTCGATGGATTAATTGTTTCTATAGCGAAAGAAACCCTTAGAAATAAAGAATTAAGTCATTTTTACCAACTTATAAGTAACGAAGTGCCTTTAGTTCTTTTTGATAGGGTTCATGATTCTATTCGTTGTGATAAGGTGATTGTTGATGATATTGGAGCGGGTTATAAAGCTACAAGACATTTATTGAATACGAAATGTAGTAAAATAGGAATTGTAACTACCCCTGAACACGTTACTGTAGGTTTAGATAGATATCAAGGATATGAACGAGCATTGAAAGAAGCTGGAATTGCTTTAGATAAGAATTTAGTTATCAATGTAGATGAAGAAGAAGATATTTACACCCAAATAAAAGTTTTATTTGATCAGAATATCGATGCCATATTTGCAGTAAATGAAATTTATGCGGCAATTGCGATTAGAATAGCAAAAGAAAAAGGCAAGAGAATTCCTGAAGATGTTTCTATAATTGGATTTACCGATGGATTAATTTCTGAATATTCTTCTCCGTCAATTACAACAGTTGTGCAACATGGGTTAACTATGGGAGAACAAGCTGCAGAATTACTAATTGATCAAATAGAAAACGGAGAAAACCAAAGAGCTCCACAAACAAAAGTAATCTCAAGTAATATAAAAATCAGAGAATCTAGTAAATCGTTGTAGTAGAAATAATCTACGACATAAAGATTTTTTTATATCTTTGGCATCATAAGGACTTATCAATAACCTTTTCTGCACAATTGTGATAAGTCTTAGCGCTTATCGTACTATCAACTAATATATACGATATGAACAAGCGTAAATTAAGTTTCTTAGAAATTTGGAACATGAGTTTCGGATTTTTAGGAATTCAATTTGGATTCGCCTTACAAGGTGGATTTATGTCCAGAATTTTTCAAACATTAGGAGCTGCTAAGGATGATATACCTTTATTATGGATTGCTGCGCCTTTAACAGGTCTGGTTGTACAACCCATAATAGGATATTTAAGCGACAGAACTTGGAGCCCTAGATGGGGAAGAAGAAGACCGTATTTTTTAATAGGAGCCGTTTTAAGCTCTATTGCCTTATTTTTTGTACCGCATTCACCTGCGTTGTGGGTAGCTGCTGGTTTTCTATGGATTTTAGATGCCTCTATAAACATATCTATGGAACCATTCAGAGCATTAGTTGCTGATAAACTTCCAGAATCTCAAAGATCTTATGGATTCGTTGTTCAAACACTTATTATTGGAATTGGAACATGGGTAGCAAGTAATTTACCAAGTTTCGTTTCAGCTCTTGGAGTGAGTGACTCAGCCGCGAAAGGTGTTGTTCCAATGTCTGTAAAAGTTGCTTTTGCAACTGGAGCCTTGGTTTTTTTAATTAGCATTTTATATACCGTTTTCACAACATCTGAATATCCCCCGGAAGATATGGAAGAATTTGAACGTGAAAAGGCTAAAAAAAACCAGTTCATCCCAGATATTCTAAACAATATTGGTAGTATGCCAAGAACTATGAAAAGACTTGGTGTAATCCAGTTTTTTAGTTGGTTTGCATTCTTTACTATGTGGAGTATGGCGAATCCAGCCCTTACAGAGCATGTTTTTGATGCACCAGCACCAATAGAATCGCAATATGATTTATCGAATGAGAAACAAAAAGCTACGTATGATTTAGCTAATACTAAGTTTCAAAAAGCATCTAATGCTGTTGGTTCTTACATGGGAACTTATGGTTTATCTTCTATGGTTTTTGCTTTATTACTGGTGGTATATACTTCTAAAAGAAGAATTAATAGAAAATATGTTCACATGACTTCATTAATTCTTGGAGGAATAGGGTTTTTAATGATGAAGTTTATTCCTTCAGAGGAGTATCTATTTGTTTCATTTACTCTAATTGGGTTTGCATGGGGAAGTATTTTATCAATGCCTTATGCAATGTTGTCAAGTTCGGTTGATCCTAAAAAAATGGGAGTTATCATGGGGATTTTCAACATGTTTATTGTAATTCCTCAAATAGTAGCAGCTCTTGGAGGAGTTGTGTTTATTTCAAATTTACTGGGAGAAGAAGCTATTAACGCCATGACTATAGCAGGTATTTGTCTTGTTTTAGCAGGCTTGTCGAATTTCCTAATCACAAATAAAAAAGCAATTACATACGAAGTAGAGAATGAATAGAAGAGGATTCATATTTGATTTAGATGGTGTTATTGTAGACACCGCAAAGTACCATTTTTTAGCATGGAAAAAACTGGCTAATGACTTAGGAATTGATTTTACAGAACATCAAAATGAGCAATTAAAAGGTGTAAGTAGAGTAAAATCATTAGAGAAGATCTTAGATTGGGGAGGAATCTCTCTTTCTGAAGATGCTTTTCAAGATCAAATGAACAAGAAGAATACTGATTATTTGTCTTACATAGAGACGATGAAAGAAGATGAAATTCTTGTTGATGTACCTAAGGTACTTACTTTTTTAAAAAATGAACAACAACCAATTGCTTTAGGTTCAGCAAGTAAAAATGCAAGGAAAATACTAAAGAAAGTCGCTTTATACGAATCTTTTGATAGTATAGTTGATGGAACCAATGTTTCAAAAGCTAAACCTGATCCTGAAGTGTTTTTAATAGCGGCAAAAGAATTGGAAATGAAACCTGAAAAATGTGTTGTATTTGAAGATTCGATTGCAGGAGTACAAGCAGCTAATAGAGCTAATATGATTTCAATAGGAATTGGAGAGCCCGAAGTTCTGAGTGAAGCGGACTTTGTTTTTAAGGATTTCTCAGAAATATCTATTGAGTTTTTAACACAATTAATAAATAAACAATAATAATTCCCCACACAACAAACAAACTAGAGAAATGAACCAAGATTATATAATACCTAATGAATGGTCGATTATCGAAGAAGGATACAATGAAAGTAGAATAAAATCTTCTGAAAGTTTATTTAGTATCGGTAACGGTGCCATGGGACAACGCGCAAATTTTGAGGAAAAGTATTCTGGAGAAACTTTTCAAGGAAGTTATATTGCTGGAGTTTACTATCCAGATAAAACAAGAGTAGGATGGTGGAAAAATGGTTATCCTGAATATTTTGCTAAGGTTTTAAATGCACCAAACTGGATTGGAATTAATGTTTTTATAAATGACATTCAATTAGATTTACATACATGTAAAAAAGTTGTTGATTTCCGTCGAGAATTAAACATGAAAGAAGGTTGGTTGTCAAGAAGCTTTAAGGCAACTTTAGTCAACGATATTACTGTTAAAGTAGAAACGAAACGTTTTTTAAGTATTGATTTAGATGAAGTTGGGGCAATAGAATATAATGTTACACCAATTTCAGGTGATGTTGAAATTACATTTGAACCGTATTTAGATAGTGGAATACATAATGAAGATAGCAACTGGGATGACCAATTTTGGAATACAACCAATGTTACTTCAAATGCTAATCAAGCTTTTATAGAAGCACATACGATGAAAACTAATTTTCATACATGTACTTTTATGGAATCTACCCTATTAATGAACAGTGAAGTTCAAAATATAAGTCCAAAGGTGGAAACATCTGAAACTAAGGTTTCATTTTACTATCCTGCTCACGTAAAAGCTAATGAGACTTTTACAATTCATAAGTTTGGAGGATATGTAGTAGATAGAAATCATCAATCTGATCAGTTGATTACTGCTGCAAAAAACACCTTAAAACTTGCATTAGATTTAGGTTTCAATAGACTCTTAGAACAGCAAAAAGAAGCTTGGGCTACTATATGGGAAATGGCGGATATTACGATAGATGGTGATGTAAAAGCGCAACAAGGTATTCGTTTTAATATCATGCAATTGAATCACACTTATTTAGGTAAAGATGCTCGCTTAAATATAGGTCCTAAAGGATTTACAGGAGAAAAGTATGGTGGAAGTACTTATTGGGATACAGAAGCGTATTGTTTACCATTTTATATGGCAACAAAGAACCAAGAAGTTGCAAAAAGTCTTTTAACCTACAGATATAACCAACTTGATAAAGCAATTGAAAATGCAGCAAGTCTAGGTTTTACAAATGGAGCGGCATTGTACCCAATGGTAACTATGAATGGAGAAGAATGCCATAATGAATGGGAAATTACATTCGAAGAAATCCATAGAAATGGAGCTATTGCTTTTGCCATTTTTAATTATTACCGATTTACAAACGATTACAGCTACATTCCTGAGAAAGGTTTGGAAGTTTTAATAGGAATAGCGCGTTTTTGGCATCAGAGAGTTAATTTTTCTGAAGATAAACAAAAGTATGTAATGCTTGGTGTTACTGGTCCTAATGAATATGAAAACAACATAAACAATAACTGGTATACTAATTACATCGCAAAGTGGTGTATTGATTATGCCTTAGAGAATATTGAAAAGGTTAAGAATGAGTATGCTTCTGATTTTAAACGAATAGTAGAAAAAGTAAACATTTCTGAAGCCGAATTATCTAGTTGGAAAAAAGTAGCTGATAATATGTTTTTCCCTTATTCTGAAAAACATGGTGTTTTCTTACAACAAGATGGTTTCTTAGATAAAGATTTAGTTACTGTTGAAAATTTAGATAAGTCTCAACGTCCAATTAATCAAAAGTGGAGTTGGGATCGAATTCTTCGTTCACCTTATATTAAACAGGCAGATGTTTTACAAGGATTTTACTTTTTTGAAGATCATTTCTCTACAGAAGAGCTTGAAAAACATTTTGATTTCTATGAACCATTTACTGTTCATGAAAGTTCATTGTCTCCTTGTGTACACAGTATCCAAGCCGCAAAACTAGGAAGAATGGAACAAGCTTATACCTTCTATTTAAGAACTTCTCGTCTAGATTTGGATGATTATAATAAAGAAGTTGAAGAAGGCCTTCATATTACATCAATGGCAGGAACTTGGATGAGTATTGTTGAAGGTTTTGGTGGAATGAGAGTTGAAGACGGAAGCTTAAGTTTTACTCCACAAATTCCGCAGCAATGGGAAGGGTATTCTTTCAAAGTAAACTTCAGAAATCAAGTTTTAAAAGTAATCGTAAACCAAGGTAAAACTCATTTTGAGGTTGATGGAGATAAAGAGTTACATATTAAAGTAAATGGTGAAAAAGTAACTATTTCACCTAACAATCTAATAACAGTTTAATAGTTTGAGCTTACAAGACTAAATTTTATTATTATGAAAAAACAAATAGTATTCATCACATTATTTTCAATTCTTTTCATTAGTTCTTGTAAGGAAAAATCAAAAGAATCTTCAAACGAAGATATAAAGCAACCATTAGTTGAAGCTCATGATTTAGAAAGGGTAGAACCTCCATTTTGGTGGACAGGTTTTAAAAATACATCGCTTCAACTTTTGGTTAAACATCCCAGCATTTCAACGTATTCTATGGAAATATCAAATTCAGATATTGTATTAGATAAATTAAACAAAGCTGATAGCCCTAATTACTTATTTTTAGATTTAATCATCAAGGAATCAGCTAAGCCCGGAAAGTTTAATATTATTTTTAACGGAAGTAATGGAGAAAAATTAACTCAAACCTACGAGTTAAAGCCACGTGCAAAAAAAGCAGAAGATTTTATTGGTTTCGATAGTTCGGATGCTATTTATTTAATTACTCCAGATAGATTTAGAAATGCGAATCCTAAAAATGATTCTTTCGATAATTTAAATGAAAAAGGAATCAATAGAAAAGATAATTATGCTCGTCATGGCGGCGATATTGAAGGAATTACGTCTAATGTAGATTATATTAAGAATCTAGGGTTTACAGCAGTTTGGCCAAGTCCGTTATTAACTAATGATATGCCCAGTGGATCTTATCATGGTTACGCTATTACAGATTATTATCAGGTTGATCCAAGATTTGGAACTTTAGAAGAATATAAAGAATTATCCTCAAAATTGGAAAGTAATAATATGAAACTTATTATGGATCAAGTAGCAAATCATTGTGGTTTAGAACATTGGTGGATGAAAGATTTACCATTTAAAGATTGGGTCAATTATCAAGAACATTATGAAAAAAATAGAGAAACTTGGAATAGCGATATTGTAAAACGTTCGTCACATAGGCGCATGACTAATCAAGATATCTACGCATCAAATAATGATAAAAATGAAATGACAGATGGCTGGTTCGTAAAGGGAATGCCAGATTTAAATCAGCGTAATCCTTTTATGGCTAAGTATCTTATTCAAAATAGTATTTGGTGGATTGAATTTCTTGAATTAGGAGGAATTCGTCAAGATACATATCCTTATCCTGACAAGGATTTTATGAGTGATTGGGCTGGAGCTATTATGAAAGAATATCCAAATTTCAATATAGTAGGAGAGGAGTGGTCTTCCAATCCACTATTAATTGGTTACTGGCAGGATGGTAAAGAAAATTCAGATGGATACGACTCGAATCTTCGTTCTACAATGGATTTTGCTATGCAAGAAAAAATAGTAGCAGGTCTAAAAAACAATGAAAATTGGGGAAGTGGTTTAGTGGAAGTTTATGACGCTTTAGCAAATGATTTTCATTACAAAAGGCCTTTAGATATTATGGTTTTTCCTGATAATCATGATATGAGTCGAATTTTCACCCAATTAGAGGGTGATATCACAAATACAAAAATGGCTTTAAGTTATTTAGGTGTTTTACCAAGAATATTTCAAATGTATTATGGAACTGAAATCTTAATGAATGATTTCGATAAACCTGGTGACCATGGATTGATTAGAACAGATTTTCCTGGTGGTTGGGAAGGAGATACCGTAAATGCTTTTACAGGAGAAAATTTAGATGAAAGTAAAAAGGACATGCAGCGTTTCACAGCACAACTTCTGAATTTCCGAAAAGGTTCTAAAGCCATTCATAAAGGAAAAACGCTGCATTTTGTCCCTCAAGACAATACATATTTATTAGCAAGGATTTCTGATGATGAAACCGTTGTTCATATTTTAAATAAAAACGAGAAACCTTTTGATTTAAAGTTGAATAGGTTTAAAGAACTCGGATTAGATGGAAAAACACTAAAAAATGTTTTCACAGGAGAAACAATTACTTGGTCAAATACACTAACTTTAAATCATAAAGGAAGTTATTTATTTACAACTAAATTATAATCTATGAAATTTATAAAACTCAGTATTTGTATAAGCTTATTAATCGTTTCTTGTAAAAATAAAACAGCTCAAGATAATAGAGACAGCGAAGCAATAGTAACAAAATCTACTTCTGTAGAGTTCGTGCCTGTTACTTCTGTAGAGCTATTCGCAGGGAAACTATTAAGAGCAGAGAGTTTCCCGTCAAACTATATAAAACAACGTCCAGTTGATGTTTGGTTACCTGAAAATTATTCTGAAGATAAAAAGTATAATGTACTTTACATGCACGATGGTCAAATGTTATTTGATGCAAAAACAACTTGGAACAAGCAAGAATGGAAAGTAGATGAATGGGCCACTCAACTTCAAAAAGAAGGTAAGGTTAAAGATTTTATAGTGGTAGGAATACACAACATTAGTAGTTTACGTTGGTTAGATTTATTTCCTGCAAAAGCTTTTAATTTTATCGATGCTCAAAAGCAGGCAGAATTAAAAAGTGTTCCCATGGCTGTTGAATTTAAACTAAGTGGTGATGATTATCTAAATTTCTTAGTAAACGAATTGAAACCAGTTATCGATAAGAAGTATTCTGTTCATACCGATAAAGAACACACATTTGTAATGGGTTCAAGTATGGGAGGATTAATGTCCATGTATGCAATTAGTGAATATCCTCACGTTTTTGGAGGAGCTGCTTGTATCTCAACTCACTGGATTGGTTCTATGCCTATGGGAAATAATCCATATCCAAATGCAATTTTTGAATATATGAAACTAAATTTTCCTCAAGCAAGTGATCAAAAAATCTATTTTGATTATGGGAATAAAACTTTAGACTCACATTATCCTCAGTTTGCTTCTAGGGTAGATGAAATTTTGGAATCAAAAGGATATAACGATACTAACTCCAAAAACATATTTTTTGAAGGCGCAGACCACTCTGAGAACTCTTGGAATGTAAGATTGGATCAACCTTTAACTTTTTTATTAGGAAAATAACCTAAAATTTATTTTAACTACAACATGAATCGTATTTACCTATTTCTAATAACGTTAGTTTTTACCATATCAGTAAAGGGTCAAAACACAGCAAGAAAATACCTATCTCATAATGAGGAGAATGGAGTTTTTTCGGTTACTACGAATGATGGTAAATATGTTTTTGAATTCTTTAATTCTGAAATACTACAAACGAGTTTTGTTCCGAATGATGAAGAATTAATTACAGATTCTCATGCTGTAATTCTCCATCCAAGAAAAATCAAAACTAACTATAGGTATGTAGGAAATGCGATTTCTTTTGGGACTAAAGATATTTCTGTAAATGTCTCAACTGAACCATTCCAAGTTTCTTATACTTATAAAGGAAAACCAATTATATCAGAAAAGAGAGGTTATTTTAAAAGTAAGCACGAACCATTAGACATGGTTAATGAGAATATTGTAGCTGATGAAACAGAAAAAATAGAGTTTTCTATTAGTTCTGATGAAGTTTTATACGGAGGAGGAGCTAGAGCTTTAGGAATGAATCGTAGAGGAAATAGGTTACCTCTCTATAATCGCGCACATTATGGGTACGAAAATGATTCTAAATTGATGAATTATACAATGCCAATTGTAATCTCTTCAAAGAAATACATGATTCATTTTGATAATGCTCCTGTAGGATATTTGGATTTAGATAGTAAACAAAATAATACACTAACGTACGAAACCATTTCAGGAAGAAAAACCTATCAAATTATAGTAGGAGATACTTGGTTAGATTTAGTACACAATTACACAAAATTAACTGGTAAACAACCAATGCCGCCTCGTTGGGCATTGGGTAATTTTTCGAGTAGATTTGGTTATCATTCTGAAAAGGAAACGAAAAATACCATTCAAAAATTTAAAGATTATAAAGTCCCTGTAGATGCTGTAATCTTGGATTTATATTGGTTTGGAAAAGATATCAAAGGAACTATGGGGAATTTAGAAGTTTATAAAGACTCTTTTCCAGATATGAAACAAATGGTTTCAGATTTTAAAAAAGAGGGCGTAAAAACCGTTTTAATTACCGAACCCTTTGTTTTAAAAACATCAAAAAAATGGGATGAAGCAGTTCAAAAAGATGTTTTAGCAAAAGATACTCTTGGCAAGCCATTTACATTTGATTTCTACTTTGGAAATACAGGTTTAATCGATATTTACAATCCAAAAGGAAAAGATTGGTTTTGGAATATTTATAAAGATATTCTAAATCTAGGTGTTAAAGGTTTATGGGGAGATTTAGGCGAACCTGAAGTTCATCCTCACAAACTGTTACACGCAAAAGGAACAGCTAATGAAGTTCACAATATTTATGGTCACGATTGGGCAAGATTAATTCATGAAGGTTACGCCACAGAATTTCCAAATGAACGTCCATTTATTTTAATGCGCGCAGGTTATTCTGGTTCTCAACGTTTTGGTTCAATTCCTTGGTCTGGAGATGTAAATCGTTCTTGGGGTGGATTACAAAGTCAACCTGAAATTAGTTTGCAAATGGGAATGCAAGGATTAGGTTATATGCATTCTGATTTAGGAGGTTTTGCTGGAGATAATTTAGATGATGAATTGTACACACGTTGGTTGCAGTACGGAGTTTTTCAGCCAATTTTTCGACCACATGCACAGGAAGAAGTTCCTAGCGAACCTGTATTTCGAGCAGAGCGTGTGAGAGAATTAGCTAAAAAATCTATTGAATTACGTTATCAATTACTTCCTTATAATTATCATTTAGCTTACGAAAATCATACAGAAGGAAAGCCGTTGATGCGCCCTTTGTTTTTTGAAGATTCAAGTACGGATTTATTTGAGAATTCAAAAAGTTATTTATGGGGGAATGATTTTTTAATCACTCCAATATTAAATTCTGGAGCAAAAGAAGTAGTAGTTCACTTCCCAAAAAGTTCAACGTGGTTTAATTTTTATACAGACGAAATTGTAACAAATAAGACTTCTCAAACGGAAAAAACTGTAGAAAACTCGATTCCAACATTTGTAAGAGCAGGAAGCTTTATACCGATGATTGATGTAATTCAAAATACAGATGAATACTCATTAAACAATTTCAAATTGCATTACTATCATCACGAATCAATTGATAAGAGCGAAAGGAAACTATTTAATGATGATGGATCTACGAATAATTCAATAGAAAAAGGAAGTTATGAGATAATGGAATTTGAGTCAAAGGTTTCAAAAACTAAATTAAATTTCACGTTTACTTCTAAAGTTGGCGAAAATTACAAGGTTTCATCAAAGGAAATCGAATTCATAATTCATAACGTAACAAACAAGCCTAAGAAGGTTAAACTTCAAGGTAAATCAATTGATTTCAAGTGGAACTCAACTTCTAAAGAACTTAGAATTCCGTTTGTATGGAAACAAAACAAACAAACTAAATTAACTATAAAACTATAGTATGAATAGAATCATATTACTGGTCATTACAGCTTTATTATTACAAAGTTGTAAAGGTCAAAAAGAGGAAGTAGTATTAGAAAAGAAAGAAACCCCTTTTTATTGGGAGGCTGCAAATGTATATTTCTTACTAACAGATAGATTTAATAACGGAGATAAAACTAACGATATAAATTTTGACAGAGCTAAGGAAACTGGAAAGTTACGTGGTTTTGAAGGTGGTGATTTAAAAGGAATTACGGAAAAAATAAATCAAGGTTATTTTACCGATTTAGGAATCAATGCCATTTGGATGACACCAATTGTTGAGCAAATTCATGGAGGAACTGATGAAGGTACAGGAGTTACTTACGGTTTTCACGGATATTGGACTAAAGATTGGACAGCTATTGATCCGAATTATGGAACAAAAGAAGATTTGAAAAATCTTGTTGAAGCTGCTCACAGCAAAGGAATCAGGATATTATTAGATGCCGTAATAAACCATACAGGTCCAGTTACAGAGAAAGATCCTGTTTGGCCATCTGAATGGGTTAGAACTGAACCTCAGTGTAAATACGACAACTACGAAAACACAGTTACTTGTACATTGGTAAAGAATTTACCAGATATTAAAACGGAAAGTAATGAAGAAGTTCAATTACCACCTCAATTAGTTGAAAAATGGAAAGCTGAAGGAAGATATGAACAAGAAGTGGCAGAATTGGATGAATTCTTTAAAAGAACTGGTCATCCAAGAGCTCCTCGTTTTTATATCATGAAATGGTTAACAGATTATATCACTGAATTTGGTATTGATGGTTATCGAGTGGATACGGTAAAGCACACAGAAGATTCTGTTTGGCAAGAGTTTAGAAAAGAGTGTGATTATGCATTTGAAGTTTGGAAGAAAAATAATGCTGACAAGGTATTAGATAGTAACGACTTCTATTTAGTAGGTGAAGTTTATAACTACGGAATTAGCTCAGGTAAGGCATTTGACTTTGGTGATAGAAAAGTAAATTATTTCGATAATAGTTTTAATAGCTTAATCAATTTTGAGATTAAGTGGAATGCAAAACAAATGGCTTTAGCAGATGTTTTTCAACGTTATGATAGTCTTTTAAACACGAATTTAAAGGATTACAGTATATTGAATTATTTGTCGTCTCATGATGACGGACAACCTTTTGACCCGAAACGTGAATCGCCATATAAAACAGGAACAGTATTGTTATTAACTCCAGGAGCTTCTCAGGTTTATTATGGAGATGAATCAGCTAGAAGTCTTGTTGTTGAAGGAACTATTGGAGATGCTACTTTACGTTCTAATATGAATTGGCAGGAGTTAAGAGATGAGCAAGAAAAGCAAAAAGTGTTAGTACACTGGCAAAAATTAGGAAAATTCAGAAAGAATCATCCATCAGTTGGTGCTGGAAAGCACAAAATGATTTCTAAAACTACTCATGTTTTTTCTAGATCTTTTGAAAAAGGAGATTATTCTGACCAAGTTGTTATTGGTTTAGAATTACCAACAGGAGAAAAAATTATCGATGTCTCTTCAGTATTTAAAGATGGCGATGTACTTCTTGATACTTATTCAAATAAAGAAGCCGAAGTTAAAGATGGAAAAGTGAATCTATCGACTACATATTCAATTGTATTACTAGAAAAAAAATAGAGAATGAGATTTGTATTTAAAGCACTGCTTATCTGTTTCGTAACAGGTTTCATTTCCTGTCAGAAAGAAGTTTTAGAGAAAAGCGTTAGTTCACCAAATTCCGAATTGAATGTAAAATTTGACATAAATGAATCTGGTCAGCCATTGTATGAAGTTTCTTTCAACGGAAAAATAGTGGTAAAGCCGTCTTTATTGGGTTTTGATGTAAAGGATCAAGAAGCTTTAAACAAGAATTTTACCATCATTAAAACAGCTACAAGATCTTTCAATGAAACATGGCAAATGCCTTGGGGAGAACAGTTAAATGTTGAGAATAATTACAACGAACTAAAAGTTGAATTGGAAGAGAGTTCTGAATTAAAAAGAAAACTAAATATCGTTTTTAGAGTTTATAACGATGGAATCGGATTTAGATATGAATTTCCAGAACAGGATAATCTAAAAGATATTTATATCTCTGAAGAACAGACCAATTTCAATCTTACCGAAGATTATAAAACATTTTGGATTCCAGGAGATTGGGATATTTACGAGCATTTATATAGTACGACGAAACTTTCAGAAATTGATACTGAAAATTATAAAGTGAATAGTGCTTTGGCTCAAACTTCAATTCCGAATAAAGCAGTAAACACACCAGTAACTATGGTAGGTTCAGATGGAACGCATTTAAGTTTTCATGAAGCTGGTTTATTAAATTATTCAGGAATGACTTTAGGAGTAGATGCTAATGAACTTTCGTTAAAAAGTATATTAGTTGGATCTGACAATCGTGATTATAAAGTGAAACAATCCGTTCCTTTTAATACACCTTGGAGAACTATTCAAATTACTAAAAGTGCACCCGAATTAATAGAATCTAATTTGATAGTTAACTTAAACGAACCTAATAAAATAGGTGATGTCTCTTGGTTTACTCCAATGAAATATACTGGTGTTTGGTGGGAAATGCATTTAGGAAAATCTTCGTGGGATTACGGTATGGAGAAAGTTAATGGGAAATGGACTGATACTGGAAAAGCTCACGGAAAGCATGGTGCAACTACAGAAAATGTGAAGCGTTTTATCGATTTTTCTGCTAAAAACAATATTAAAGGTGTTTTAGTAGAAGGTTGGAATACGGGTTGGGAAGAATGGATTGGTTTTGAAGATAGGGAAGGAGTGTTCGATTTTGTAACACCATATCCAGATTATGATTTAGATGAAGTGACTAAATACGCCAAAGAAAAGGGTGTAGAAATCATTATGCATCATGAAACTTCTGCAGCAACTCAAACCTACGAGAAACAACAAGATACGGCATATGCGTTAATGAAAAAGTATGGAATGCATGCTGTTAAATCAGGATATGTTGGAAAAATTATTCCAAAAGGAAAATATCATCACGGTCAGTACATGGTTAATCAGTACAATGAAGCAGCGATTAAGGCTGCAAAATATCAGGTGGCTGTAAATGCTCACGAACCGATAAAAGCAACAGGTTTAAGAAGAACTTATCCTAATATAATTTCTAGAGAAGGTTTACGTGGACAAGAGTTTAATGCTTGGTCACCAGATGGGGGAAATCCCCCTGAACATTTGCCAATTGTGGCTTTTACAAGAATGTTAGCTGGACCAATCGATTTCACTCCTGGTATTTTTAACATCAAGTTTGATGAGTACAGAAAAACAAATCAGGTAAATACTACGCTAGCACAACAATTAGCTTTGTATGTGGTGATTTATAGTCCGGTGCAAATGGCGGCAGATTTAGTTGAACATTATGAGGCAAACCCTGAACCACTTCAATTTATTAAAGATGTTGGTGTTGATTGGGAAAAGACTAAAGTTTTAAATGGTGAAGTTGGTGATTTTGTAACGATTGCTCGTAAAGAGCGAACTACAGAAAACTGGTTTGTAGGAAGTATTACTGATGAAAACTTAAGAGAAATTACAGTAGACTTTAAATTTCTGGATGAGGGAGCAACGTATAATGCAGTAATTTATAAAGATGGAAAAGATGCACATTGGAATGATAATCCAACTGCAATTGATATAGAAAAACAAACAATAACGAAAGATTCTAAACTTACGATTAAACTTGCCGAAGGAGGTGGTTTTGCGATAAGTTTACTAAAACAATAACAACAATTCAAATGAAAAAACTTCTTGCAATGGCGGTTGTAGCTGCCATGATTTCTTGTAAACAAGAACCTAAGGAAACAACAGCACAAGTTGAGACGAAAACTGAAGATAAGAACGCAATTGCTCCAATAACAAATGAGATACTAGAAACTGCAGTTATTTACGAAGCTAATATTCGTCAATATTCAAAAGAAGGAACTTTTGATGCGTTTACGAAAGATATTCCTCAGTTAAAGGAATTAGGAGTGAAAATAATTTGGTTAATGCCTGTATTTCCAATTTCTAAAACAAAACGTAAAGCAACTGGAGGAAAAGATAGTAAGTTCGCTTCTGAATTTCCAGAAGAAGAAAGAGCTAAGTATTTAGGGAGTTATTACGCTGTTTCTGATTTCAAAAAAATTAATCCAGAGTTCGGTACAATTGAAGATTTCAGGAAATTAGTTAAAACAGCTCATGATAACGGAATTTATGTAATCTTAGATTGGGTGCCAAATCATACAGGTTGGGATCATACTTGGTTAAAAACAAATCCAGATTTTTATACAAAAAACGATAAAGGAGAAGTGATTCATCCTGAAGGAACGGATTGGACAGATGTTGCTGATTTAAATTACGATAATCCTGAATTAAGAAAAGAAATGATCAGTGATATGTCATATTGGATTACAAAAGAAAATATTGATGGTTTCCGTTGTGATGTAGCTGGTTCTGTACCTACAGCATTTTGGCAAGAGGCTGTTCCTCAATTAAGAAAATTGAAAGATATTTTCATGTTAGCAGAAGCTTGGGAACCAGGGTTATTAGAAGGCAACTTATTCGATATGGCGTATGGTTGGGATCGTCACCACGCTATGAATCATATTGCAAAAGGAGCACATAAAGTTGCTCATTGGAATGAAACGTATGCAAAAGATACTGCTAGGTATGCGAAAGATGATATTTTAATGACGTTTGTTACAAATCATGATGAAAACTCTTGGAACGGTACTATTGAAGAGAGAATGGGAGATGGTGCAGCGCTATTCACGACTTTAAGTTACTTAGTTCCAGGAATGCCGTTAATTTATTCGGGACAAGAATATGGTTTAAACCATAGATTGAAGTTTTTTGAGAAAGATTCAATTCCAAAGACAAAAGGGAAGGAGTGGAGCTTGTTACAAAAGTTAGCTGAGTTAAAACAAAACAATAAAGCTTTACATGGAGGTAAAGAAAGTGCTGATTACAAAGTTGTTGAAAGTAATAACGAAAATGTATTAGCATTCACTAGATCAAAAGCTGATGAAGCTGTTATTTTTATTGGAAACTTATCTAAAGAAAATCAATCATTTACAATTGATTTAGACGGAGAATTTTCAGACTATTTCACGGGAAATACGATACGATTAGGAAAAAATAGTTCGTTGGATTTAGCACCTTGGCAATATTATGTATTGAAAGTCAATTAATTTTGAAAAAGAACATATAAACTGTATAAATTAAAAGAGGCTCTGGTAGCCTCTTTTTTTATGGGACGCTATAATTTTTCGTTGAAAATTACTTTAGTTTTATAACTATTTTATTGCTCTTCTTTTTCCTATTACAATAAGGTGTTTTTCCTAGTGTTAGTTCTTTAATCAGATGATAGTTTTGCCTCCAGAATTTACGATAACTATTAAAAATCCAACTTAAAAAATTAACAAAAACAAAAAAAATGAAAGTATTTTATAATTACATTATTGTAGCATTGAGCATTTTAATTATTGGTTGTCAAAGTGAGCCAGAAGTTGTAGAAACAGAAACAGAATTAGAGGAAACGTTTGATGTTATTGAAGTAAAAAAATTTCAAAGTGAAGTTTCTAATATAACTCACAGATACAATTATTATGGTAAAGAATTTCAAGTGACTTATGTGTATAATAATGAAAAAGACGAAGTAATAGATGCTTATGGAGATGAAAAAATTGCTAAAGAAGTCTTCGGTAAAGAGGGTGGACCAGAAGGAACTTTAGTAACTGCTGTAGAAGGAGATGAGAGCCACAAAGAAATTTCAATGAAAATCTTTGATACAGCTGATGAAATTGATGCCTACACTGAAAAAGAGCTTAAAAGCACACAGACAGCTAGCCAAAATTATGCTTCAAAAAATAGTTGTTTTAATGTTGATTTACCTGGTAATGATGAAATTAGATTCTTTGAAGATATCAACTATGTATGGGAATTAGCAGACATAAGAGGATTAAATAAAAGAACTTACGGAATTCAATACTTAGGTCATAATAATGATAGAATTAGTTCTTTTTACATGAGATCTTCAGCATTTCAACAAGTAAGTTTTTATGAGCATAGCTGTTACTCTGGAAAGCGATTAACATTTAATAAATATCACACTTCACAGTTTTTTGGAGTAAACAATTTAAGACACTACACACTTTCAGGAACGTGGTTTTGGAGAAAATCATGGAATGATCAAATTTCTTCGTTCTGGATGCCATAACATTTTGTTATAAAAAACTTAGTATGAGAGAGATGAATATCATCTCTCTTTTTTTGTAATATGCTCTAATAAGCAAAGTTTTAACTAAAATTAAACCAAATTATAGCTGAATTTTGAGTAAATTTATAGGAAAAGTGAATTATGAGAACGGCATTTCTATACATATCGATTATTTTTTTAATTGTTGGATGTTCTTCATCCGAAAAAGTAGTTTCTGCTGAACAGAAAAGTAAAGTGGAGAATTTAGTAACTACAAAATCTTTTAAAATAGATTCTCAATGGGCGTATCCATTAGTTACAAGTTCTCTTATTAGTCTGCAAAATGCTGGTTTCTTTCCGAATAACAGCACAGCTAGCATGATTGATATCACAGGCCATAATCAATATTTTATTTTTAAGAAAGATTCGGTAAATGCAAGCTTACCTTATTACGGAGAACGTCAAATGGGAGCGGCTTATTCGAGATCGAATAGTGGCGGAATTGAATTTAACGGTGTTCCTGAGAATTATTCAATGACAAAGACAAAACGAGGCGATTACAGAATTAAATTTAAAATTAAAGATAAAAACGCATTAACAGAAACCTATAATGTGAGTGTTTTAATTTATAAGAATATGTCGGCTAAAATCAATGTATTCAGTTCTAATCGATTTAAAATAGAGTACAGAGGGAAATTAAAAGAGTTAGATGCTAAGGATATCTGATTAGATTGCCATTCCCGAAGTCTCGAGACTATTTTATTCCTTTTTTCGCAATGACGTGAACCTCGCATAACATAACGTCATTACGAAGCCAAATACGCTTAAAGTAATCTAATCAGATTGCCACTCCCGAAGTCTCGGGACTATTTTATTACGTTTTTCGCAATGACACAAAACTAATAAATATCGTCATTACGAAGCCAATTACGGCTGAAGTAATCTGTTTATTTATCAAACGGTTTAATAAAAGACCAAGCGATAAAACGTGTTTTTTTATTACCATGTTCCATTGGAATTATGGTGTAGTTGGCCTTTAGCTTTTTCAATTGCTTTTCAATTTTAGGTAAATTCTCTTTTTTTGAAACCAAACTTGTATAATAACCTACTTGTGTTTTAAAATCAGCACTTTGTTTGATCATACGCTTTAAAAACAACGCTTCTCCGCCATTACACCACAATTCGCTATGTTGACCACCAAAATTTAATTCTGAGGCTCCTTTTCCTAAATTCGTAAGCTTTTGCTTGGCATTTTTTGCAGCATCTTCTTCAGAAGTGTAAAATGGAGGATTACAAACGGTAAAATGGAAATAATCATTGGGTTGAATAATTCCCTTAAAAATATTGGCACTATCAGGTTGATGTACAATTGTAACTTTTTCTGCTAGTTTAGGTGTAAAGTTGATATTCTTTTGTGCAGCTTTTACACTTTCTAAATTAATATCACAACCAACCATTTCCCAGCCATACACTTGAACACCCAAAATGGTATAAATTGCATTCGCACCAACTCCAATATCTAAGCCTTTAATAGGTTGATTTTCATCAGATAGCAAATCGGAAATATGGTGAATATAATCAACGCGACTCGGAATAGGAGGGCAGAGGAAACCTTCTGGAAGCTCCCAATTTTGTAGTTGATAATGATGTAGTAACAGTGCCTTATTTAGCGCAATCACAGCTTTTGGATTTGAAAAATCAATAGTAAAATCGTTTGTATGCTGATTTTTAATAATAAAATTTTCTAAATCAGGGTTGACTTTTGATAATTCTTTAAAATTATAGTGCGTGTTATGTATGTTTCTAGGATGCATGGATGTCAAAAGTATAAAACAAAATGTTTATCACATATTTTTTATTTTTGTTAAAACAGGTAAACTACATTATTATGTTAAATAGAATTATTCTTTTAGTAGGTTGTATTATTATGTTGGGTTGTAACTCTCAACAAACTAATGGAGCAACTTTAATTACTTCTAATGAGTTAAAAGCAGTTCTTGATAAAGAAACTGTACAATTAGTTGATATACGAACACCACAAGAATTTTCTGCTGGTCATATAGATAAGGCCATTAATGTGAACTATTTCTCAGATAGTTTTAAATCGGATATAAATACTTTACAAAAAGATAAGCCTGTGTATTTGTATTGTAGAAGCGGAAACCGTAGCGCTAAATCCGCTAGAATACTACAAGAACTTGGTTTTACTAAAATATACGATTTACAGGGAGGCATTATTGCATGGAATAGTTTTAATAAATAGAATACTTCATGATAGGATTGAGGTTTTAAAATTATCTATTTAACATAATATAAATTATAGGTCAATTATTATAAATCAGGTAAAGAGCAGACCTCTGTTATTTTTTTCCAATTGAAACTAACATTAGGTGTTCCAGCTGAATTACTTTTAAGACCTAATGAATTCCATAAAATCTCTTCATACTTCAAAAAACTAACGGTACTTGATGTATTTGCTATTCTCTTTGGATTGCTTTTAATCATACCTCTTGAATCATAGTCTTTTAACATTTCTTGCTTAATTTGATTAAAATCGTATGAACCTTTATATTGATTACAAAGTTTATCTAAATCAAAAATTAAATCTAAATGGTTACCAGTAAGTAATATTGTTTTTATAAAATAATCAAAGAAAAGTTTGCTCGAAGGACCATTTACTAGTCCCAAATGATATAACTTGAAACCATCCTCTGTAATTTCTCCGTTAGAATCAATCATTTCAATATGTTTCAAAAAAGTAACATAATTTTTCCTAACAGAATTATAGTAATTGTCACTAGTAAATGAAGAATCAGCATCTTGGTATAGTTTCTTAATTGCAACCACTTTATCACTACCTGATAACTTTTTTACCTTATTAATTTTCTTTTCCATGAATTTTATATGCTTAGCTCCACTTAAAGTTTTAATAACATTACCATGTAAATCAAATACATCTGGAGAACTCAGGCTTCTAATACTATTACTTGGGAATAAAAAATTATCCCAACAATATGCAAAACCATCTTCTTCTATTTGCCCTGTCTTTTTCAAATAATAACAATGAAGTAATAGATGGAATAAAGGAACTGGTAAATCTTGATGTTTTGCCCAAAATCGATTGTTCGTTATAGTATTACTAATCGAAACACTATTAACTAAAGAAACATTATTCATCAACTTAACATTTGAGGGATTATCATTATCGTAAGTGATCAATCCTACTGGTAATTTTGTACTGATCTGTGTTGTAAAAAGATCAGATATGAATTGCCCAATTTTAAAATCCTGTAAATATTCAGGAATAACAAGATATGAGAGATTGCTTGAATTTAAGTAGGCAATTGATTGCCCTAGTCCTGTAAGAATACCTCTTTTTGTTTCGGTTGGGGGTTTAAATTCAAATGCAACAGTTAATTTATTTGTATCATCTTTAAATGCTGCATCTGGTGAAGGAAAGTTACTATTACATCCAATTCTATAAAAATCAACTCCAGCTCCATTAACCGAAGACCAAGCTGCTGATTTAAAATTATATAATATTTTATCCGTAGTAGTTTTAGCAAGTAAGTGGTGGTTAATAGACATAAATTATATTAGTTTATCATTGAATACTTTGCAAGATGAGTTGTGTTTTCAATTTCCCATTTATTATTAATTATTGTTCTTAACCTTTCAGCAAAAATCTGGGCAACGATAGGCGGAAATGCATTCCCTACTTGTAAACATTGGTTAATTATAGGTCCAGTAAAAACATATCTATCTGGAAAAGTCTGTAATCTTGCAGCTTCTCTAACAGTTAAAGTTCTATTTAAAGTAGGATGGACAGGAAACGCGTTATGCCCAGGAACTATAGTTCCAGAAGGCTTGTTTCTGTCTAATCGTTTAAACACATGGCTAAAATTTGAAATAGGTTTCCCTGTTTTAGTTCCTATGCGCAAATGTTGTGGAATTTTTTCAATATCCATTTTTTTTCCTTCCTCTATATAACTAAATCTTTCTTTAACTATTTTTGAATGTTTAGGTGGCACATGGTTTTTATATTTTTCATAACTTTCAGGATGACTAATATCAGATATTGCTTGTCCTACGGTTCTATAGCCTAATTGCCAATCTTCAGGATTTAAATAAAACTTTGGCTTCGGCCAAGGGAAAATATATTCGGTTTTAGTCCCTATTAATATAAATCTCTTTCTTTGTTGTGGTGCTCCATAATCAGCTGCATTAATTACTTTTGATTCTGTTCTATAACCATTTTTATTAAAAAATGCCGTGACCTCTTCAACATATTTACCTTTATGAGCAGATAAAATTCCCGGTACATTTTCCATTATAAACCATTTAGGAGATACACCAACAACTATCTCTGCAAATTCATGAACCAGGTTATTTCTTTTATCCGATCTAATATCGTGATTTTTTGTGTTTACAAACCTTCTATTTCCAAAAATAGAAAAGCCCTGACATGGAGGTCCACCAACAATTAAATCAACTTTCTTTTTCTTTAAGTGAGAGATAACTTTTCTTATTTCATTTTTATCTGATAAATCACTGTGCCAACATTCATCATTTGGATGATTCATCCTGTGGGCAGCTACAGCATATTCATTATAATCTACACTCAAGACACAATCTAATCCAGCAGCTTTAAACCCTTCAGTAAATCCACCAACTCCCGCAAATAAATCAGCAAATTTCAAATTAGCTCGTCCTTTTTTACTTTTCTTCTTTATTGAATAATCTGTTCCAACATTAATTGATTCATTTGGTTCCTCTCCTATTTTGGTTGTTCCAAAAATGTGGTTTTTAACAACATCTGCTAATTTAGCTGCAAAAAGTGGAGGAACTGCGTTACCCACTTGAATGCATTGAGAACGTCTATCTCCTTCAAAAATATAAGAATCTGGGAACGTTTGAATTCTCGCTGCTTCACGAGGAGTCATACTTCGATTCAATGTAGGATGTACCGGAAGTGCATTATTCCCGGGAACTATCGTACTTGAAAATTCAAACCTAGATAATCTCGTATAAGTATTTCCAAAGTTCTTACGTCTTATATCTTCAGGCAAATCTTCAGGTTTGGGTAATTTACCTCCTTCTGGAATTAATTCATATCTCCTAGTTACAACTTCACTATGATTTAAAGGAATGTGATTCGGAAAGTCATTTTCCTTACCTACTAGATCCATAATAGCCTTACCTACATTCTTATAAGATTTTAATTTACCAAAACTAGAACTTTCATGAGTTGGAAAATAAAATTTCGAATCTATTTTTGTTCCATAAATAATAACTCTCTGTCTTTTTTGTGGTACTCCATAATTAGAGGTGTCAAGTAATGAGTAGTGAATATTATATCCAATATTCAAAAAGTCATTAACTACTTTTTCAAAGAAACGGCCTTCGAACATTGTTCTTATTCCTTTTACATTTTCAAATATAAAACTAGTTGGATTTAACCACTGAATGACATTAGAATAACTTTTAAATAAATAGTTTCTTGGGTCGGCAGAGTTTTTGTTTCCCATATTTGAAAACCCCTGACATGGTGGCCCTCCAATTACAACATCAATTTGTTTCCCTTTAGTTAAATCCAAGATCTCTTTTTTCGTAAAAAGATTTATGTCTTTTTCTATATAAGGTATATTCTTAAAATTTTTATTAAAAGTTGTTTTTGCATGCTTCATAATATCTGTAGCAAAAACAATGTTAAACCCTGCTTCATGAAATCCTATATCTAAACCACCTGCGCCTGTAAAAAATGATGCTACATTTAGTTTTTTTTCTATTTTTTTAGCCATAAATAATTTAAGTTCTATAAATTTTATGTAGTTCTTTTTCCTAAAAGCGATTTTTTTACCGAAACATCCAAAACTTCAGCAATTTTGTACAATAACTTTAGTCTTAGTTGTTGTCTATTCTGTACATATGAATTAACCATATTATAACTTTTACCTAATTCATCAGATAACCAAGTTTGCTTAATACCTTTTTCCTCTAAAACCTCTTTAATGCGATTAATTTTAAGTATAATGAAATATAAATATGTAATACGAATATCTCAATTAATGAGATACATTTGACATTTTATAAAAATATTTATCAACATGTTTTTAAGTCATTTCATACACATTTTACCACTACTCTTTTACGCTTCTAGCAAAAAAGACTAGTCAATTACGTTTTTAAAGAAATTTTTGACAAAAAAAGATAAAAATTGGAATGAAAACTTCTTCTTTTTACCAAAGCGAAGTTATCCTTCAATTACGTTCGGGATAAACTCCAGGCAAAACATTATAGTACACTTTTAATATTGGATTATCCAGTGAATGATTCAATATTAAAACAACATTTAGTTTACAGATTTGATTTGTGGCACTGTATATTTAGAATTACACTTAAATAATTATAATAATCATTTTAGATTTAATCATGTAAAAAACTACTTCTTTTTAGGCTTCTTTTTCATGGACACTTTAAAATCATCCACAGTTCCGTGTAATTTTAAATTTAAGTATCTTACTTTCTTATTAGGATCAACTTCTATAATTTCATCCTCTTCTTCTTTAGTACCACTATTTTTATTGTTCTTAAATAATTTATACCAAACAGCTTTCCTAACAGTTTTCCAAGGAATTCTTAGGTAATATTCAATATTATTGTTCAAATCTTGTGTTCCAGATAATTCCATATGTCCTAATGTGGATTCAATCGTCATATTAGGAATCGTTATGCGTCCGTTGTTTATATCAATATGATTTTGAATGGTGTCAAATTTAATATTGTTCAGGTTTTTATCGCCCATATAACTAGACAACAATTTCATAGGTTCATAATTCTGCAATTTTCCATTAAAAACTTTTACATCCATATGAATTTCAGATTGATCTAAATCTGGCACTAAATCAGGATAAATTCTAATTTTTCCATCTATTGTAGCAGAAACATGTCCTTTTAAATTATCTGATATCAAATGATCTTGCCCAAAATTTTCAAACTTAAATAAGAACTTATCCAAATCAATTTTAGTAGTTTTTATATTCGGTTTCAGGTAAATTTTCTTTGGATTACTACCGTTAAAGTAACCAGACATATCAAAATTACCTCCAGCCGCATTCATATGTAAGGTATCTACATAAATGTAATGATTCTGTGTTGTGCGTAATTTTGCTTTTATGTCTTGTAAATGAATCCGTTGATACATAAAATAATCTACATCAACATCAAATTTCATATCCGTAAATGGTAACTCATACAAATTAAAAGCATCTGCATGAGTTGGAACATCTGCAGTTTTTGATTTTACAGTTATGGTTGCTTTTTCTGTTGGTTTATCAGGAGGAAACAGTTGGTCATAATCAATATAATTTGCTTTGAAACTAAGGTAATTGTCTCTTTTTTTAATCGCTTCATCATCTCCTAAATAATAGTTCAAGCCAATATTAAAAGAAGTTCTACCTATTTTACCTATAAAATCTTTCACTACAAGATGGTCATCTTCATAATGAAAATCACCTGTAAAGCGTTCAAATCGTAATGGATGTAGCTGCATTTTGGTATTCAGCTTGTCTAATTCTAAATCTATAGAATGCAATGTTGATGCTTTATAATGCATACTAGAATTCACGTGCAATTCTAGTTTTTTAAATTCTTCATGTCTATATTCTTCTGGAACATAATTTTCACCTTGATACGAGAAAATGTCTTCCAAACGTAATACATCCGACTTTAAAGTGATATCTAAATCTACGTCCCCATTCAATTCTTTTTGCATCCAAAAACCATAATCATGTACCAATCCGTTAAAATGAAAATCAGAATCGTCAATTAAACCTGTAAAATCTTTGATTTTAAGATCTTTGTCATCGATTAATACATCTACATGAAAATCATGAAGTTTATGTGGATAATGCTTTAGTTTCGCATTAAGACTGTCTACAAAGAACTCACCTTTCGGTAAATATTTACTTTCGGTAAAAGCCTTTGCTGAGGATTTAAATGAAAATCCAGCAGTTAAATCTTTAATTTGCTCGTCTATACCTGTTTTTATGCTATCTGTCGCAGAAAACCGGGTAAGTTCAGCAATATCTAATAGGTCCGATTTAATATCTAAATGCGTATCGACGAGTGTATCTGTATGATGTACAATTGCAGGTAGATCTGACAAGTATCCAGTTATTGAAATATCAGAGTTACCTAAAAGCATATCAAATTGATTGATAGTTGCTTTTTTACCATTCATTACTATATGTGCATTCAATTTTTTTAATGGCGCAGGAAGATCTTTGGAAGATAAACTGAGGCTATCAATTTTTAACTCACTATAATACGCCTGATTCAACCTACTGAGTGCTAGTTCTGGGTTATTAATATCCACAATATCATGAAAATTCATTTTTAAGGAAACATTTCCAGATGCAATATCTACGTCACTTAAGTTTAAAAAATCAGTTATAAATTCAAGATTAAAATCTGTATTCAATCGCATATCTATCTCTGGTGCATCAAAATTATTGATTACAACATTTCCTAGAATTTTTCCTTTTCCAAGTTTGGCAGTCATATCTTCTAGTGAGAATGTTGTGGTACGAGAACTTCGTTCTTTACCATTCGTAAAATGCCCTTTAAAACCAATATTTTTAACTCGTTTACCTTTGTTGGTGTTTTCTAAAAAAGCTTCACTTACACCGAAATTTACGTCAAAAAAAGGTACTTGTTGATTCAACGTAGGTCCTTGAACCACTGCGTTAAAATAAATTTTCCCCGCATTTTTATAACGTTCTAAAACAGGTATAAGATCTTCTGGAGCAAAGGCGATAAGCATATCAAAATTAGGCTTCGCTCCTTTTATGATAAGATCGAGATCAAAATCGTTTTTGGTGTCTATTTTTCCTTCTAATTCAAAATCACCATGTTCCATAGTAACTCCAGAAGGTTCGATGGTAAGCAATCCAGTATCTTTATCAAGACTAATGTCTGTATGAAGATCGAAATGTTTGTGTTTTATATAGGTAGTATCGCCGTTACTAATTAAATTCATTTCAAACTTAGTATCAATATGTCCTGAAATAATTTCATTATCAATATTGAAACCACCATCAGCGTCATAAATAAATGTTTCCAAGTCTGTATTTTGACCTTCATCTTTTTTGTGGATATCTAAATTGTGTAATTTTACTTTTTTAAGTTTAAAATCTATGGGCTCTTCACTTGCTGTTTCATCAAAAGGTTTTAATGCGTTTAATAGATTTAAACTTTTATCTTCATGAATTACAATGTCAAAAAATCCTTCCTCTACAATTAATGATTTTATGGTATAATTTCCATCCAAAATATCCCACAAATTAAAGCCTACGTAAATATCTTTAACGTCCAGAATAACCGCTGAGTTTTCACTTTTAGTTTCCTTTATTTTTAAATCATCTACTTTAAAAGAAATATTAGGAAAATTACTAAAGAGTGATAAATGCGTGTCACCTATATCGATAAAACCTTTGTGGGTTTTGTTAAGTTCAGCTATATGATCTTTAATTATACTATTCTGTTTAGTATTGATATATAACACCGTAACAAGGAGAAATAATAATGGTATAAGTATTACAGAGGCAATAAATCGCAACCAGAATTTTCTTTTTTTGAAGGCTTTAAATTTCATAATACTCTTATGATTATTATAGCAGTATAAGCTTATTAATAAATCTTTAAACTAAAATTGAATACCTGCAATATATATTAAAAAAGAAATGTCAACCTGAATTTATTTCAGGTTCTCATCATAAATA